>JALVAL010000120.1 GCA_027011205.1 Gammaproteobacteria bacterium | reverse complement strand
ACCATATCAATAACCACATCCTTTTTAAACTTCATACGATAATCCAGAGCCAGTTGAGCAACAAATACAACGGCTTCAGGATCATCCCCATTAACATGAAATATAGGGGCACTGACCATTTTGGATACTTCAGTACAGTAAAATGTGGAGCGTGCATCATGGGCATTGCTGGTGGTAAATCCTATCTGGTTATTAATCACTATATGAATAGAGCCCTTGGTGGAATAACCCCTGGACTGGGACATCTGAAAAGTTTCCATAACCACCCCCTGACCGGAAAAAGCGGCATCACCATGGATTTGTATTGGGATGATGTGCTCACCAAGATTGTCTCCGAGTCTCTGCTGTCGTGCTCTGACTGAGCCTTCCACTACCGGGGAGACAATTTCAAGATGTGAAGGATTAAATGCCAGTGCCAGGTGCATGGTTGAGCGGGGGGTTTTAATGTCAGAAGAAAAGCCCATATGGTATTTCACATCACCGGCGTAGTCCCCAGTATCTTTTTTACCTTCAAACTCATCAAATAATTCTGCAGGTGTTTTACCCAGGATATTTACCAGTACATTCAGGCGGCCCCGATGTGCCATACCAATAAGGGTTTCCTTAATACCGTAGCGGGTAGCGGTTTGAATAAGTTCATCCAGCAGGGGAATAAGAGATTCCGCGCCTTCCAGGGAAAAACGTTTCTGCCCGACATAACGGGTATGCAGATAGCGTTCCAGTCCTTCTGCTGCAGTCAGGCGCCGTAAAATGCGCTGACGTGCCTTGAAGTGCAGGGGCGGCATAGTGCTGATTCCTTCCAGCTGCAGTTGAATCCAGCGTTTTTCAGTGGTTTCACTGATGTGCATATATTCGCTGCCAATGGTATGACAATAGCTTTGCTGCAGAATGGCGAGGATTTTCCCCAGGGAAGCTTTTTCATCAGTATTTAAAGAGCCGGTTTGAAACTCAGTGTTCAGGTCTGCTTCTGATAACTGATGATATTCCAGTGTCAGTTCCGCGACCTGGCTGGTATTTTCTGGAAACAGAGGATTCAGGTTGGCCTTAATATGACCCAGAATGCGATAGGCATTAATTAACTGAAGTACTTTAACCTGTTTACGTTCATGGTCAATTTCAGGTTCTTGACAAGGTTCCGATACGATGGCGGAATGCAGGGCCCGGTATTTGAAATGATTACGGATCGGGGAATGTGGTACATCCAGTTTATGGTGCTCAGTGTCAGTCTGTATGAGTTTGTCAAACTGTTCACGCCATTGAGGTTCGATGGCATAAGGATTTTCAAGATAAGCTTCATACATTGACTCCAGCCAGAGAGCGTTATCGCCGTCCAGCCAGGATGCTTGCTGCTTGGAATTGATATCTTCAGGCATTAGATCCATCTTATTCCGGTTTATAATCTCATTGTAGTCATTTTTTTTGATTATGGTAAGCAAACTATAAAAAAATCGGCTTTATTAGTAATTAATCTTGTAAAAGGGTTAAAATGTTACAATATATCCAACTTAACACGTTAATTTTTATATAACTGGAGCCCCATCTGGATGACCGCTGTCACACTTTCTCACGAAAATTCTAATTCCCCTGCATCGTATAAAACTTTTAACTGGATCCGAAGTGAACGTATCGATTCACTGGATATTGTTATTGAACAATATGAACATCCTGCCACTGGAGCTTTGCATTATCATATCGCTGCGGACAATAACGAAAATGTCTTTCTGGTTGCTTTAAGAACGGTACCGACTGATTCCACGGGTGTTGCCCATATTCTTGAACATACCGCGTTATGCGGTAGTGAACAGTATCCGGTTCGCGATCCGTTTTTTATGATGATCCGCCGTTCTCTGAATACTTTTATGAATGCTTTTACCAGCAGTGACTGGACGGCTTATCCCTTTGCCAGTCAGAACGTCAAAGATTTTAATAATCTGCTGGATGTCTATCTTGATGCCGTTTTCTTTTCCCGTCTTGATGAACTGGATTTCAGGCAGGAAGGCCATCGACTGGAGTTTAGTCAGCGTGATGATGCTGACTCTGAACTTGAATTTAAAGGCGTTGTTTATAATGAAATGAAAGGGGCCATGTCTTCAACGGTCAGTGCTTTGTGGCAAACAGTTAGTAAATACCTTTTTCCAACGACTACATATCACTTTAATAGTGGCGGGGAACCTACTGATATTCCAGATTTATCTTATGAGCAATTAAAAGAGTTTTATAGTATTCACTATCATC
>JALVAL010000119.1 GCA_027011205.1 Gammaproteobacteria bacterium | reverse complement strand
TAACCAGATAATAGTTATTGAGTTTCCACCAGTCTACACTTGGAATATTGGCACCAAGAGCATTGCTGGCATATGTGATAGTTTTGTTATCACTTATCATCTGGACAAGAATGCAACCGGTTGTATTTAATTTTTGAGTAACTGTTGAAGAGACAGAGAGCTGAATACCAAAATTAGAAATTGCCAGTAAATCTTCTTTATGCATATCACTTAAGGAATCTAAATTTGTACTTGGAAGAACTAACTCAACCTGATCAAATGCATTTCTCCAAGTAAGACAGGCTTCTTTTAAATGACTATTGCTGATATCCCAGTCGGCATAAGAACCATCAGTAAAAATACGTAATTTATTAACGCCCTGAGTTGCACTTGAAAGAATTTCACCACTGAGTGATTCTAGGCAATATTTTGTATTTTTACCAAAAAGTTTGGCCTCATCAGACATATCAAGATAAGGCATAATTAAATTAATATACTCAATTGCAGTATGACGGTTGAGTAAATCCGTATGGAAGCGAGTATCATAACCTAACAAACAGGATTGGCATGCACTATCACAATTATCTGAGCATTGTAAATGTTTTATGGCTTTTTTAAACATTTCTTGAATATAATGAGGCGCAGCAGATGAAAAACCTGATCCTCCACCACGCCTATCAAATAATACAATCCCTGCAACAGGGTAATTACAATTAGGAAGAGTGGATGGCTTTACTGTATATCCCATTTCTTCTGCATTAATTCCATGAATGTCTGCTAAAGCCTGACGCAATACAACGGCAAGTGTCCAGAGTAATTGATCATTCTGGTGATGTTCAAGATAGCGATTTTCATTGGGATATTTTAAGTAAAGTTCAAAGACATCTGTTTGATTAGTAGCACCTAGGTGTACATTGGCTTTAATTGCATAGGTTTCGTCAGCCCCTTCACATTGAGCACTAGACTCAGGCCCTGGTTTTCCCTGTAATTTTAGATGAGATTTTTCAGGCTGAAGATTTTCAGGGTATTCACCAGTTATGGTCATTGATTCAGCCTTACCACAACGTAGACATACGGCAAAGCCAGTGCTGTGCTTACCAGAACTATGGTTAAATATATGCCCCTGAGAACTGCTTCTGTAATCACCTAATCTGGGTTCAAACAGACGAATTAATTTTGTGTTGGCTGTAACCCATGGCTCCTGAACCTTAATGTAGGTTTGTGAACTGATATCTGTTGTTGGAGAACTATAGAAATCAACTGCAAAGCCCATGGGTTCAATATATTCTTTTATGTTATCAAGACGTAATTCAATGCCACAATTAGAACAATGATTGTCAAATGTGGCACCGGATTCATTCCCAATAAAACCACATGAATGGCAACGCCATTCACTCATCATTTTCTGAGGTTCTGAAAAGTCTTCATTAGGTGAGAACTTATTGAGAAGAATACCTGCAGAGTGATATACTAAGCCATCGAGAACAATGTCAGCACCAGGTGCATATTCACGAATAGCGACCGCCATATCTCTGCCTGGACGTTCTCTCATCCGAGTTTGATTATCAATTCTGCCGGACTTTTTATTGACATATTTACCACGCTTATAATCAGACACTGAATAATGGTCAAAAGTTGCAATTCCGGTAGGAAAGCCATAGCCCGGTAAAAAGGCACGGGATGCCAGTTCAGATAGTAAATAGGCCTCACCCATACTCTTTAAATCAAAAGTTACTTTCCGTTTAAATGGGTCGCTATCATTCATAGACTCAACTTTACTAAACTCATCTTTAAGTTTTTCATAAGCAGGCAACCATTTCTCTTTAGCATTATGAAGAGACTCAATAGAACGATTAATAATTTGTTCCATTGAAATGCTGGCAAGAATAGTTCCTTTTATAGTTTGATTAATACCATTGTTAAGCTTTTCAGGTATTGCTTCTAACTTGAATGATTCAAGTAAGCGTAACATTCTATCAACAGGAGCCTGTTGATTGTCGTCCTGATCAGAGAAAAACCACTGGCAATTTAGAGTGGTAATGGATTTTTCCTGCATGGTCAAAACTTTTTTTAAAAAATGGGAAAGCAAAATGGAGTTGATATGCCTCTGAACAATACGTTTACTGTTTAACGTAATGTATGGTGCTGCAATTGATGTTGTAAATGGCCATAGGGGATTGTTGAACACACCCCGTTCATGAGGGTTATCTTTACAAATAGTAAAAGAGAGCGCCTGAGTTTCACCACGTCGACCTGCACGGCCAGAACGTTGTAAATAGTTGGCAGGGTGTGGGGGGACGTTGTTCATTGCCACAACAGAGATACCGCCAATATCAACCCCCATTTCCATAGTGGTTGAACAACTAAGT
>JALVAL010000118.1 GCA_027011205.1 Gammaproteobacteria bacterium | reverse complement strand
GAATAATACTTGCAGCATTTTTATTACTTTGTATCCAGAGATTTTTATTATGATAAAGTTTAATGGCATATTCAGCTATTTGCTCAGCGTGGTTTGAGGTGTCTGAAACCAGTCCGCCCCAGGGCAGTCTGTCGGCCATACCTTCCTGCCCAACAGGGGTGGTCACACAGGGAGTCTGTGCCATAAAACCATCGACTATTTTACCTTTTATTCCAGCGCCAAAACGCAGAGGAGCCAGGTTGACACGATAGTGGCTTAAGGTTTTTGCAGCATCTTCTGCCCGGCCTTTTATAATAAAACCCTTTTCCGGCTGGTGTAGTTGTCTGACTTTATCCGATTCATAGGCGCCATAAATATGCAGTTCTGTACCCGGCAGGGCTTTTCTGATTACTGGCCATATAGCCTGATAACTCCATTGTACTGCATCCCAGTTGGGCGGGTGCAAAAAATTTCCTATCATTACAAAATGCTTACGTTCTTCATAGGATTGAAGTTTGTCAGGTTCAAGAGCTGCAGTATCGAACATAAATGGGCAGTAATGCAGAAGTTCAGCGGAAATATTAAAATCACTGATTAACAGCTGCATTTCATAAGTTGAAATAATAAGGCTTAGATCGCAGCGTAAAATAGCTGCAATTTCCCTGATGGCGTCTTCAGTATATAAATTCAGCGGCTTTTTTTTATTATGCGCAAACTGTCGGGCACGGCGTAAAAAATGCAGGTCCTGAGTATCCAGAATGCTTAAGGCATCAGGGCAATGTTCATAAACTCTGGGGGAAAACTGTTCTTCGGTTATAAAACGATCGTAAAAAACCAGCTTGGGTTTTAAGTCCCGGATAAACCAGTCAAAACTGGAATCGTTTAAGCTGATGGGGTGACTTTTAATATTCAAACTCTCAAGATCAGCACAATAAACCGTTTGTTCAGCAGCGCTGGCAAAATGAATGTCATAGTGTCCAGACAGAGCTTTTAATAATGCCAGCGTTCGGTAACCGGCCGCAGAAGAAGTTGGTTCAGGCCACAGGTGACCTATAAACAGTAATTTTACGGACATTATGAGGCACTATCTTCAATGGGAATAATACTTTCCAGATGCGTTTTAATGGTTTTTCTGGCCAGACTTAAAAAACCCTGAAAATAGGCCTGCTGAACATCTTCATTTCGAATAGCAGCGTAAAGCGTTCCCCACACCCCTTTTTCTCCCAGTGGCAGCGCTGTAATATTATATTGTGACAGAATTTGTTTATTCAGCACCCAGCAGGGTAAAGCGGCCACACCTCGATTACTGGCAATAAGCTGCAGGGTCATAACATTGACCTGAGAATGTCTGACCAGACTGGGCTCTACTCCGGCAGGGGTCAGAAATTTGGTAAAAATATCCAGTCGCTGCCGTTCTACCGGATAAGTGATCAGCGTATCATCGTACATATCTTCCGCAAAGATACAGACTTCAGAAGATAAAGGATGCAGCTGTGATACGGCCAGTAGTAACTGGTAGTTAAATAATGGGATATAGGTAATTTCATCACTGCTGCGAATATCCGAGGTAATAATTAAATCAGTACTGGCTCTTAATAATGATTCAACGGGGTTAAAGTCAAAGCCGGTAGATAAATCCAGTTCCACGTCCGGCCACTGCCGGCGGTATTGATCCAGCGTGGGCATCAGCCAGTCAAAACAGCTGTGGCATTCAACCCCAATGTGTAAATGACCACTGTCGCCGGTTTTAATACGTGACAACTGCTGTTCAGTCTGAGTGATTAAAGGCAGTACCTTATCAGCCAGTTCCAGTAGTTTCTGGCCGGCTGGCGTAAAGCGCATGGGGCGGGTTTTACGAACCAGTACCGGAGTGCCCAGATAATCCTCCAGAACTTTAAGCTGGTGTGACAGAGCCGATTGAGACAGGTTCAGCTGTTCCGCAGCCGCAACCAGAGAGCCAGTTTTTTTCAGACCGACCAGAGTTTTTAGATGACGAATTTCCAGATCCATAATAATAGTTTAACGTAATTCAGTCTTAAAAACTTTATTTTATATGTATTTGCGGCCGACTAAAAACCCGCAGAGTCATTAAGATGGCAGAAATACTCAGTCCGGTCAGTAAACCAATCCAGAACCCCTGAGCACCCATAGGGGGAATGAGCCAGTCAGTCAGAGCCAGGGTGTAGCCCAGGGGGAAACCAATAATCCAGTAGGAAATGATGGACAGCAGCATAGGGACGGCGGTATCTTTCATACCGCGTAAAGAGCCGGCAGAACACAGCTGAATACCGTCAGAAAACTGATACAGTGCGGTAAATATCATCAGGGAAGATGCCAGCTTGATTACCTGGGGTTGGCTGGTATACAGCGCTGCAATAGCAGTAGCATTATTATAAATCAGACTGGCGGAAATAAAGGCAATACTCAGACTGATCATATAGCCTGCCTTAATAGTTGCTCTGGCCAGATGATGATTCCCGGCGCCCAGGTTCTGTCCCACCTGAATAGTCAGACTGATGGATAAACTCAGGGGCAGGATGAAAATTAGAGAGGAAAAATTTAAGGCGATTTGATGAGCCGCAACGGTGACGACACCCATAGAGGCCAGAAACAGAGCAATAATTGAGAACACACTGCCTTCCACAAAAAAGGCAATACCAATGGGCAGTCCCAGTTTTATCAGACGTATTAATTCTTCCGGGTGAGGTTTAAAATCCTGTTTAAATAACTGCACCGGAGAAAATTTCGAACTGTTTTTAATATAAAGCAGCAAACTGAAAAACATCACCCAATGGGTAATTGTGGTTGCCCAGCCTGCACCGACCCCACCTAATTCTGGTGCCCCAAAATGTCCGAAAATCAGAATGTAATTACAGATAATATTGACTAGAAGCCCCATAATTCCAGTGAGCATAACAGGAATAATATTGGCCATGCCCTCATTGAGATAACGCAAAATAAAAAAACCGGCGATGGCAGGCATGCCCCAGGCGATAGCCTGCAGATAGTGATTGGCAATAGGCAGTATCAGGGGGTCGACCTGCATAAATACAAATAAATCATAAATAGAATATAAAACAGCAAAGCCGATAAGGCTCAGGACTAAACCAGTCCAGAAGGCCTGTCGGACGCTGTGACCCATCAGATGGTATTGGCCTGCACCGTAAAAATGAGCAATTGTGGGCGTAATGGCCGTGAGTATGCCGCCAAAAAATAATATTAGAGGGATCCAGATACTGGAACCCACTGCCACAGCTGCCAGATCCGCTGCACTGGCATGACCTGACATTAATGTATCCACCACTCCCATGGCCATCTGGCTGAACTGAGTGGCGACCACAGGTGCAGATAAAAGTAACAGGCGTTTAAGTTGTGACATGCTATCCTGATATGTTGTCAAAATATATCCTCGGACAGGCTCCTGGAGAATTAAAATGAACTGAAACGGTATCAATAACAGGTATTTTAGACGAGTTTTGAATATATGGCACCTGCCATAAACCGTTGTAAATTGACTCGGAATTACCTATACTGAGAAAATATTTATTAAATTTTTATTTCTCTTTTATAACTCATTGAAAAACAAGTAAATAAAAGTTAGCATGTAAAAAG
>JALVAL010000117.1 GCA_027011205.1 Gammaproteobacteria bacterium | reverse complement strand
GCTGCAGACAGCTATCCAGATCCTTTAGCTCATTATTTATAAAAATCCGAATCCCCTGAAAACTACGTGTCGCCGGATGTTTTTTCTTTTCCCAGCGGGGATGCGCCTGTTTTATAATTTCCGCCAGCTGCCGGGTATCCGTCAATGGCGCTTCTGTTCTGGCTTTTACAATAGCTTTCGCTATACGTCTGGAATAGCGTTCCTCACCGTATTCATAAATAACATTAGCAATTTCAGTTTCACCGGCCTTATTCAGCCACTGTTCAGCCGTCATCCCCTGCTGATCATTCATACGCATATCCAGTGGCCCGGACTGCTGAAAACTGAAACCTCGTGCCGGATTATCCAGCTGGGGCGATGAAACCCCTAAATCCAGTAAAATACCATTCACTGCACCTGTTAAACCCAGCTGGCCAATATGCTGTTCCAGCTCTGCAAAAGAGCCATGATGGATCGAAAAACGTTCATCATCTGCAAACTTCTGTTCTGCTATAGCAATAGCCTGAGGATCTTTATCAAATGTAATTAATCGACCCTGTTCTCCCAGACGCTGCAGTATTGCCTGAGAATGGCCGCCCCGGCCAAAGGTACCATCAATATAAATACCTGATGGTTCTATAGCTAATGCCTCAATGGATTCATCAAGCAGCACTGATTTATGCTCATACTGAGATTGTGCTGACTCATTTGATTCCACTGACGTTCCTAATTTATAGCTGCCTGCTTACAAAGGCAGCGAGGCCAGTTCTGCCGATAAATCAATATCATCATTTTCATCAGCCCACTCACGATCCCAGCTAGTTTCATCCCAGACTTCAAACTTATTGCCTATACCCACCAGAACCACCTGTTTATACAGGCCTGTTATCTCTCTTAATAATGACGGCAGATTAATCCGGCCGTTTTTATCCATATCACAATCAGATGCATGTCCCAGTACCAGACGCTTGATTTTCATTGCTGATCGGGTACTGGGTAATTTGACCAGCTTGTCTTCTACCGCTTTCCACTTATGGTAGGGATAAATAACCATTCGACGCTCAGGATCCAGGGTAATGACCAGACGCCCGGCACAATCATCCTGCAACCGCTCTCTATAACGACTCGGAATCGCCAGACGCCCCTTGGCATCCAGATTGAGTTTGGTTACACCATTTAACACAACACCATACCAGTTCTGTTTCAGCTAAAATCTCAGATATAAAGGGTAAAAATACCACTTTTTTCCAGTAAGATCCATTTTGATCCATTCTGATCCACTTTACCCCACAATTATCACTATAGAAACTGTTTCAGACAAGGTCAAGTAAAATCTTATATATTTTTAATTTCTTACTTATGCGACAAGGACTTAGCTCGTATTCAATTGTTTTTTCAAGGATTGAATGTTTTGTTAAATCAGACACTTATTTAGATTAACTCAGGGAGATTATGAGAACTGGAGCACACCGGCACTATTGTGCTGCTTAAATAATACTAAAGGGTTTAAATTATCTTTCTGGAGGGTTTGGTCAAAAAATACACAAAACGTGCTGTAGAAATAATAATATGATTTTAAGAAAAAGCAAAAACACAACATTTAGTTGTAACAATGAAAAACCATAACAATATAGGGTATATTGTTTTTTGTACACAAAATAAAAAAGTAGAGTTAACCATTAAGCCGGGTTCTGTCGTGAACAGTCATTCATCTAGGGCAGATGTCACCATCTGCCTCAAGCAACCTACCCGGGAACGATGCGGGCCACACCAATTGTTCCCCTATTTGGTCTTGCTCCAGGTGGGGTTTACCATGCCGTTAATGTTACCATTAACGCGGTGCGCTCTTACCGCACCCTTTCACCCTTACCCCGCTACAAGTAGCGGGGCGGTATATTTTCTGTTGCACTGGCCGTGGGATCACTCCCCCCAGGCGTTACCTGGCACCCTGCCCATTGGAGCCCGGACTTTCCTCCCCTCAGATAAATCCAAGCAGCGACTGTCTCGGTTAACTCTGCGCGGCATTATCGGTGAAAAGACGGGAAAAAGCCAGAATAAAAGTCGATAGTCGATAGTCGATAGTCGATAGTCGATAGTCGAAAAATTATGACTTTAATTTTAACGCTGCTCTATAAACTGGTTTCTTTTTCTCTCCGGTAATATCCACCGTCAATTTTACTGCCTGCTTTAAAGACAGTTCCACCAGTAATAAACGCAGAATGCGTTCTGTTTCCGGGGCAATATCTTCACTGCGGGGTGTTTTACAGCCTTCTACGACCAGTACGATTTCGCCCTTTTGCTGATTTGGATCGGCTTTGACCCATTCCAGTAATGCACTGGCGGTATCATTACGGATGGTTTCAAAGGTTTTGGTCAGTTCTCTGGCCAGGACCACTATCCGCTGTTCTCCCAGTACGGTACATAAATCTGTCAGGGAAGCAACAATTCGGTGCGGGGTTTCATAAAACACCATGGTTCTGGGTTCTTTCTGACAGGTTTCATAAAACTTTTTTCTGGCCGTAGTTTTAGACGGAACAAAACCTTCAAAACAAAATCTGTCCGTAGGCAGACCTGCGGCACAAAGTGCCGTTATCATAGCACTTGGACCCGGTACAGGTACTACTGTAATACCGGCCTCATGCGCCAGTTTTACCAGATAATAGCCAGGGTCACTGACCAGCGGGGTCCCAGCATCGGAAATAAGAGCGATATTATTACCCTGTTTTATACTCTGGATCAGTTTTTGTGAGGAGTGTCGTTCATTATGTTCATGCAATGCTATACAATGCGTGTTAATATCATGCTGATTTAGAAGATGGCCGCTGTGACGGGTATCTTCAGCGGCAATCAGGTCAACCTGCTGTAAGGTCGAAATGGCTCTGGGTGAGAAATCATGGAGGTTTCCAATCGGGGTAGCGACAATATATAATTGACCCGAATTTTCCTGATTCCCGGAACTATTATTTATAGAAGCATTATTTATAGAAGCATTACTTATAAAAGCAGAGCTTTTTACTGTCATTAAATTAACCTGTTAAAAATCAATGTCCAGATTATACCAATTTATTTCCATTGCCGTTGTAATTCTTATTTTAAGTTTCGTGACCGGCTGTGGCGGCACAGCCACCACTACAAAAAATAAAACCAGCGAACCCGTCTCTAAAACTGTTTCAAGCTCTGTTATTGCCGAAATGAGTCCTACTCAAAAACTGACCTATGCAGAGCGGTTATTTCAATCGGCACTATCCAGACAAACCTTACAGAAAAACAAGCTGCTGACAGATGCTTTATCTATCTGTACTCAGGTTCTGACCGCTGCCGACCTATCAACAGAACAACTGGACCATACTCAGCAGCTCAGTACCAAAATCATATCGCAGCTTGAACAGGAAATGCTGACCACGGAACAGAATAACCGTTATCAGCTGGCACTGGCCGCTATAAGCTTAAAAAACTTTCAGGCCAGTAAAACTCTGGATATTTTAAAAACTGTGCGTTTTAATTCGCCAGAACAGCTGGCAGCCACCCATAAAATACGTGCCATGGCTCTGTTTCAGCTGGATCAGAAAGCCAATGCCATCAAAGAATTGATTGTACGCCAGGATTATCTGGATACCGATGTCCAGAAACGCAATAATCTGAACCTGATCTGGCATTATGTCAGCAGTCTCAGTAGTTACGATACCAGCAGCACAGCGGAACAGAGCAGTTTGAGCAAGAATGAACGTATCTACAAAGGCTGGCTGGAACTGGCCGCTGTTTTACGTGATTCCCATAAGCCTGATACACTGAATCATGCTATTAATTTCTGGCTGCAATCCTATCCCGGCCATCCTGCGGATCGTTCCTTCATCCGGCAAATTCTGCAGGCCCGACAAAATGCTGTTTTAAACATTCATCATATTGCCGTGTTATTACCTTTACAGGGAAAACTGGCCAAACCGGCACTGGCTATTCGCGATGGCATTCTGGCATCACATTATCATTCCCCTATAAACAGTGATCTTGAATTGCGTTTTTATGATACCGGCAACGATGACCATATCTGGCTGACCTATCAGAAAGCCATTGATAACGGGGCTGACTTTATAATCGGACCGCTGGCCAAAAGCAATCTTGAGGTGCTGGCTGAGTCCTCAGAGCTGAATATTCCAACCCTGGCCTTAAACAGCCTGGAAAACCCCACGGCTATAAACACAACACCGGGTATTAATAACCTGTTTCAGTTTGGTCTGTCCCCGGAAGCTGAAGCACGCAATGTGGCCAGAAAAGGTCGTCTGGACGGCCATTATTATGCCGCCATTATTGCACCACAAAACCATTGGGGCAAACGTATGCAATCCGCCTTCAGTCAGCAATGGCAGCAATCCGGAGGAGTTATTGTAGATACTGCAGCCTATGATCCACAGGCACAGGATTATTCTGCCACGATAAAAACTCTGCTCAATATTGACCAGAGTGAAGCCCGAAAAAAACAGCTCAGCCGCACGATTAACCGTAAAGTGAAATTCACTCCCAGACGCCGTCAGGATATTGATATGCTGTTTATGGCTGCCTTTCCCAGACAGGCTAAACAGATCCCGCTGCAGATAATTTATCATCATGGTGAAACCATACCGGTTTATTCCACCGCTCATATCGTCAGTAATTACCATAGCCCAAAACAGAATATTGATATGGATGGGGTGTTATTTTCAGATATGCCTTTTTTACTGGGCGCCAAACCAGATGCCGTCAGCCTGCAAAGCAGCAGCTATCAGAACACCCTTTATAAACGCTTATTTGCCATGGGTGTTGACAGCTATCAATTAGCACCCTATGTCAGGTACCTGCAAACCAATACGGCAGAATCTTTTGCCGGTGATACCGGCCAGCTGACGATTGAACCCGATGGACATATTATCCGTACGATGCCCTGGGCTACCTTTGAGCAGGGCAATCTGATGCGACTCAATAGCAACTAAAAGACACCAGTGTTTAACAGGGATAGTAATCAGAAAGGTCAGCAGGCAGAAGAAATTGCCCGTCAATATCTACAGCAGCAGGGGCTTGTGACTATTGACAGTAATTTTTTTTCCCGACAGGGTGAAATTGACCTCATCATGAGAGATAATGAATTTTTAGTCTTTATTGAAGTCAGATATCGTAAGCACTGTCGATATGGTCATCCACTGGAGACTATAAATTATTCTAAACAGCAGAAAATTTTTAAGACCGTGCAATATTTCCTTTTAAAACATCCACAGTTCAACCGTCTGCCCTGCCGTATTGATGCCGTGGCTATTCATCCACAGGAACAGTCCGGGGAAAACATTGAATGGGTTAAAAATGCCATTCAATTTACATAGCCTTCTTTCTTTACCCGACACCTTAATAAGGACTCGCCCTTAAGGTCAAGGATAAGAGATGGTAACTATTTCCCAAAAGCCTCACCTTTTAAGGTGAGGTGCTGGGTTTACAAACAGTATATTAACCAAAAGGATAGCATTTCCGATGAGCCTCTCTCGGATAGAAACAATTTTTAACAATAGTATTGCAGTTAAACAGGCCAGCCTTGAGAGTCTTGCCGATCATATTCTTCAGGCCAGTGAAAAAATGGTTCATTCATTACTCAACGAAGGTAAAATTATGGCCTGTGGTAATGGTGGTTCTGCCGCCGATGCACAACACTTTACTTCTGAACTGGTTAATCGCTTTGAAGCTGAGCGCCCGGCTCTACCGGCCATTGCACTGACCACAGACACTTCAGCTATCACATCCATAGCTAATGATTATCAGTATGATAATGTATTTACCCGCCAGATCCATGCACTGGGCAGAGAACCCGATGTATTGCTGGCCATCAGTACCAGTGGCCAGTCCAGTAGTATTGTGCAGGCCATTATCGCTGCTCATGAGCGTGATATGACGATTATAGCTCTGACCGGAAAAAACGGGGGACCGGCGTCGCAGCAACTGACTGAAAACGATATTGAACTGCGGGTGCCCTCCAGTCAGACCGCCCGGATTCAGGAAACTCATATTACCATTATTCATGCTTTATGCGATCAAATTGATTTTCAGTTATTTGGTACATAAACAATTTTTCAGGGACAATATTATGAAAAACATACCAGCACTAACCTTATTATTTTCTGTTTATCTCCTTTCCGGCTGTACCGCAGCAGTTATAGGCGGTGCCGCCGCAGGTACTTCGGTCGCGTTGGATAATCGAACTACTGGAGATTATGTTGAAGATCAGAATATCAAAACCAAATTTGCACATCTGTTTTATGAAGACAAAGAACTCACTGAACAGACTCATGTTAATGTCACCAGCTATAATCGTAAGGTTTTAATTACCGGTGAGGTTTTAACTGAACAGCAGAAACAACAACTGACCCATATCGCCAATGAAATAAAAAATGTCCGTTATGTATTTAATGAAGCGGTTATTGCTAAACCAACTTCCTTGTCCTCCCGGAGCAGTGATTCCTTCATTACCAGTAAAATTAAAACCGCTGTTTTTACCCACCTTAAAGAACTCGATGGTGCCCAGGTAAAAGTGGTCACTGAAAACGGTGTGGTATTTTTAATGGGGCTTGTTAATCGTGAACAGGCCGATAAAATTACTGACATTGCACGAACCACCAAAGGCGTAAAAAAAGTGGTTAAACTATTTGAATATCCAAATCCCGGCGATAACCGGATCTAATTATTTCAGTAGTGAGTTCAATTAACGCACAATTTATTCAGGCCCTCAAACAAACATTTGATCCTGCTGATTATCTGACCGATGCAGCACTATGCTGGGCCTATGGCTATGATAATAGTCGTCTGCATGCCCGGCCGGATGCCGTGGTATTTGCCCGAAATCACCAGCAGATACAACAACTGGTTAAACTGTGTCGGAGTTACCAGATACCGCTTATCAGCCGTGGAGCTGGAACCGGAACCACCGGCGCCACCGTCCCGATTCAGGGCGGAATTATTCTTTCTTTTGAACATATGAACCGGATCATAAAAATTGATCCCGATAACCGCCTGATAATAGCAGAACCTGGTGTCACCAATCTGGCCATTCAGGAGGCGGCTGCCAAACATGGTTTTTTCTGGCCCCCGGATCCCACCAGCAGTGCTGTCTGTACTCTAGGTGGTAACCTGGCCTATAATTCAGCGGGTCCGCGAGCAATTAAATATGGTACTACTCGTGAAAATGTACTGGGTTTAACCATTATTACCGGTCAGGGGGATACTCTACACTGCGGAGTAATGACCACAAAAGGTGTTGTGGGATATGATTTAACCCGCCTGTTAATTGGTTCTGAAGGCACTCTGGGCATCATTACCCAGGCGGTTTTAAAGCTAACCCCGTTGCCAGAATCCAGACAGATGGTACAGCTTGTCTATAACTCCATGAAAAGTGCCGCCCAGGCTGTGGCAGCCATTATGGCACAACCGGTTATTCCCTGTGCTCTGGAATTTATAGATAAAGCAGCCATTAACATGATCCGGGACTATTCAAGCTCAGAGCTTCCTGTTAATGCAGGTGCCATGCTTATGGTGGAACTGGATGGAACGGCCTCTGCTATCCATGAAGGTTTATCGACCATTATTCAGGCAGCCGATAATACTGGTTGTCTGGAAATAAAACCGGCTCGCTCCCCGCAGGAAATTTCAGCCTTATGGGAAACACGTAAAGCATTATCTCCGGCACTGAGGAAAATCGCCCCAAAAAAAATCAATGAAGATGTGGTCGTGCCTGTTTCACGTATCCCGGAACTGATTATGGGGCTCGAACAGCTGGCTGAAAAATACCAGATCCCCATTGTCAATTTCGGTCATGCCGGTAATGGCAATATTCATGTAAATCTGCTCACTGATCCGGATGATAAAAGTATACAAAACACCGTTCTGGAATGCCTGGATGCAGTATTTAAACTGGTATTAGAGCTTGAAGGTACACTTTCCGGTGAACATGGAGTTGGACTGGTTAAAAAAGACTATGTGGCCAGAGAACTGGATAACTGCAGTCTGAATTATATGCGGGCAATAAAACAGCTTTTTGATCCGGATACAATTTTAAATCCCGGCAAAAGCATTCCTGATTAGAGGGTGAAGGTTACCGACCCTTATCAATTTTATTCAACCAGTCTCTATTTGACTAAAGTTAAATGCGGTTTTGATGAATCATCTTTCTGATTTTTGCCATTGGTAGGAGCAGGTGAATTCGGATCATCATCCACACCTTCTTCAGGAAACATCATACCCCGGCCATTTTCTTTGGAATAAAGTGCCAGGGCCGCCATCACAGGTACATTAACATGCATGGGTTTACCGCCAAAACGGGCATTAAAACTGACCCCTTCATTGATCAACTTAAGGTCACGTGTAGCAGTCACACTGATATTGAGGATAATTTTACCATCCTGAATATGTTCAACAGGTACCACTACACCTTCTGCATTGGCATCAACCAGCAGATAGGGTGTTTGCTCATTATCAATAAGCCAGTCATAAATGGCTCGTAATAAATATGGGCGACTTGGTGTCATTGTTTCATACTTCTCTTTACCCAGCACCTAGTAAAGCTTCGTCTTTCAGGCGAGGTGCCGGGTTTACTCAAAAACGACGCTATTAAGAAATAATATCCATATCTTCTTCAGCTTCAGATAAACTTTGCTGAAAAGATTCTCTATCAAATATGCGCTGTGCATATTGTCTGACGGCAACGGCTTCTTCTGGTAATTCTATACACATTTCATTTAAACGCCATAAAATGGGCGCAATGGCACAATCAACCAGGGTAAATTCATCGGACATAAAAAATGCTTTCTGTTCAAAAACTGCAGAGATAGTGGTCAGACTTTCACGCAATTCCTTACGTTGTTTAACCCCCTGCTTGTCTGTTTTACCAATTAACTTATCAACCAGCGGATCCCAGTCTTTTTTAATACGGATCAGCAGCATTTTTAATTTTGCCCGATTAACCGGATCTACCGGCATTAATGGTGGATGTGGAAAACGCTCATCCAGATATTCCATAATCAACTGAGCATCATATAATACCAGATCACGATCCACCAGCGTCGGTGCTGTATTGTACGGATTAAGGTCAATTAAATCCTCAGGCAAATTATCAGGATCTACATTGACAATTTCATGGTTAATCCCTTTTTCTGCTAATACCATTCTTACTCGATGACTCAAAAGATCATTTCCATCAGAAAAAAGTGTCATTATTGATCTTCTATTTGTAAGCTGAGTCATAGTTCCTCCATAGGATTTATAAACGCAAAAAGGAGGCAATACAGCCTCCTAATAATGTGACTTTAATCTCTTATAAATTGGGTTCAAAGAACCGCAATTCAAGAGAATTTGCTGCAAACCCGGCACCCCGCCTTAAAAGACAAGGCTTTTGGGAAATAGTTGTCACCTCTGCTATCCTCGAGACCTTAAGGACATGGCCTTACGAGGTGCTGGGTAAAACAGGCTTTAGTGAACGTCTTTCCAGTAATCTTTCTTCATTGCATAGGAAAATCCGAATAATATTACCAGGAAGATCAGAACATAAACGCCCAGAGATTTACGATAGCTCTGATTGGGCTCACCAATATAAGATAAAAAGGCAACCAGATCACGTACCATATTATCAAACTCTTCAGGTGTCATAGTGCCCTGTTTAACTAACTCCGTGCCTACAACCTCTTTTTCACCATTGATTTCTTCATAGATTGGCTTTTTAACGCCTTCCTGTTTCCAGAAGATATTTGGCATACCGACATCTCTGAAGACTGTGTTGTTGTGTCCGGTAAATTTAGCTGGTTCGGCATAGAAACCTTTCAGGTAACTGTATAACCAGTCAACACCTCTGGATCGTCCAACCAGAGACAGGTCAGGAGGCACAGCCCCAAAAGACTGCTTGGCATAATCCTTGGTCATAACAGCAGTCATGGTGCTGCCGAATTTACCACCCAGATGATTCAGATTTTTCATCACCTGTCCTTCAGTCATGCCTAAATCACTGGCCACCCGGTTAAAACGAACATATTGAGCAGAGTGACAGCTTAAACAATAGTCCGTAAAGACTTTAGCACCACGCTGCAGAGAGGCTTTGTCATCCACATTCACATTGGCTTTTTCCAGATGCTCTCCACCATTGGCCATTACCAGACCAGTACTTATCATTGCTACTGCAGTTAATAGCAGAATCAGGATTGTCTTTTTCATTTCATTGTCACCCTTTCTGGAACTGGTTTATTCTTTTCCATCTTCGTGTAAATAGGCATTAACAGGAAGAAGGCAAAATAGTAAATAGTACAAATTTGCGCCACCACTGTACGAAGCTCAGTAGGTGCTTTTGTACCTAAATACCCCAGAGTAATAAACGTTACAACAAAAATACCTACCAGTACCTTATACCAGCCTGGACGATAGCGAATGGATTTAACAGGATTACGATCCAGCCATGGTAGAAAGAATAATACCACGATTGCCGCACCCATCGCGATAACCCCCGGGAAGGCCGAGCCTGCAATACTTGGAACAGCACGCAGTACTGAGTAATACGGTGTAAAGTACCAGACAGGAGCAATATGTTCAGGTGTTTTCAGAGGATTAGCTGGAATAAAATTGGCGTGTTCCAGGAAGTAACCAAACATTTCAGGAATAAAGAACACCACAATTGAGAAAAACATTAAGAACACCACAACACCAACGATATCTTTTACAGAATAGTAAGGGTGGAATGGGATGCCGTCTCTAGGAATTCCATTTTCATCTTTGTTTTTCTTGATTTCTACACCATCAGGGTTGTTGGAACCCACTTCATGCAGAGCAATAATATGCGCCACAATCAGGCCAATCAGAATCAGGGGTATGGCAATAATATGCAGTGAAAAGAAACGGTTCAGCGTTGCATCGCCGATAACAAAATCGCCGCGAACCCAGATACTCAGGTCATCACCCACAAATGGAATGGCACTTACCAGGTTGATAATAACCTGAGCACCCCAGAATGACATTTGCCCCCAGGGTAATAAATACCCCATAAAGCCTTCTGCCATCAGTGCCAGGAATATTAATACCCCAAAGATCCATACCAGCTCTCTTGGTTTCTTATAAGAACCGTAAATCAGCCCCCGAAACATATGCATATAAACCACAATAAAGAAAGCTGAGGCACCGGTTGAATGGAAGTAACGGATTATCCAGCCCCAGTCCACATCGCGCATAATATTCATTTCTACCGACTGGAAGGCCAGTGCCGTATCCGGCTTGTAAAACATCGCCAGGAAAATTCCAGAAAGCACCTGAATTACCAGTACCATAATGGCCAGAGAGCCAAAAAAATACCAGAAGTTAAAGTTTTTAGGTGCATAGTATTTTGCCAGATGCTCTTCCCACATCTTGGTCAAAGGGAAACGGGCATCTACCCATCCCATTAAATCATTAACTTTTTGTCCCATTATGCTTTACCCCCGTCCTGACCAATCAGGATCACTGTATCGCTCTTGAAAAAATATGGCATTATTGGCAGGTTTTTAGGAGCCGGCATAGACTTACGAACTCGTCCAGCCAGGTCATAAATTGAACCATGGCAGGGACAGAAATAACCACCTTTCCAGTCCTCTCCCAATGAACCCGCAAACGGGTTATTCAGATCAGGTACATACTTGGGAGCACAGCCCAGGTGAGTACATACACCTTCCATAACAATTATCTTATGATGTTTGTCATACGAACGAGTTGGATTTTTGCAATAAGCCGGCTGACGGGACGAATCTGAATTCGGATCAGCCAGATAGTCAAGCATTGCCTGATCAGATTCCAGAACCTTAATGTTCTCGTCGGTACGATTCAAAATGTAAACCGGCTTACCACGCCACTCTACAACTATCATTTGCCCTTCTTCAATCTTGCTGATATCAGCCTGAACTGGAGCGCCCGCCGCTAAAGCTTTAGCACTGGGCTCCCAGGATTTAATGAAGGGTACAGCTACAAAACCGGCACCAATAGCACCCACCACCGAAGTGGAGGCAACCAGAAAGCGACGTTTGCTATTATTTACAGCGTCTGTACTCATT
>JALVAL010000116.1 GCA_027011205.1 Gammaproteobacteria bacterium | reverse complement strand
GCTATGGCCAATCCCCGCCAGGCCATATGGGGCCAGGCGGGGATTGGCCATAGCAATATGTTGAAAAGAGCGGCTAAACAGTACCTCGCTACTATGGTTGATTAAATTCGGATCTGGACTCCAGAGAATGAGTTTGCCTATGGCATAAGTAAAACGAGTATTTTTCAGTGCCAGATTATTTTGCTCCAGTAATTTCGGACGCCGGTGGTCGGCAGAAAAAAAGGCATCATAGGGGGCACCATGAATAATTTGCGCATAAAGCTTGCCTGAAGAGCCGCTAATTACAATGATTTTATGACTTGTATGCTGTTCAAACTGGCGGGCAAGATATTTTAATGGCCCGCTGAAGTTACTGGCTACTGCCACCTGAATCCGGGCAGCCTGGAGACAGGAACTAAAGAGCAGGGGAATGAGTAAGGCAAACAATAAAGTCAGAGCAGAGTTAAAAAAATGTCTATTAACCATGTTCATTAAATCTGACTGGGCAAATTTAACGGATTATCCGGATCAATACCCTCCATAAAAGGCAAATGCCGATCATTATGGGTGAGCTGATAGATGAGTCCCATCCAGTTACCTATCACTTCAACGGCGGTATCATGCCAGGTATTATCAATGCTCGGGCTGATCAGCTGTTCCGGAAAATCAGGTGGCACAGTTTGGTTGTGCAGGGTCAGCTCAGTACGCAATCGGTATTCATTGAGTATGGCTTTGCTGAAGTGCCCCAGATAATTATCAGGGAAAGGCGGATAAGTATAAATTTCTCCCTGCTGGTAACGCAGCACTTCACGCTTGTATTCTTTTAGCAGCGAGATGGTATCGTATTCAGGATGCCCCTGAAAAAATATAGTTCGAAAGCCATCGCTACTGGTGGCCAGGTGAACCATACCATTATCCGATTCCACCAGCACTCTGAGATGCTGAGACTCAAACTGGGAACGTGATACCGCATTCCAGCGGGAATGCGGTACATCAAAACGGGTATTGATATCATTTATAAGAGGATGGGTTTTATCTACAATATGATGTGGAAAAACCCCCCAGATTTTATCACCCTGATGGCTTCTTTTCTGCGCATAGCGGAACTCCATGACCGCATGAGTGGCCAGGCAGGAGCATAAAGTTGAGGTAACATTTTCCCAGGCCCAGTCAAATACTTCTTTCAATGGTCCCCAGAATGCCTGTTGAGAGAGTTCCGGTCCGGCTACATTGGCTCCGGTGATAATAAGTGCATCCAGCCCCATAGTTTTAATATCATCAAATGATTCATAGTACTGGTTCAGATAATCTCTGGCTTTATCTGAACGGGGGATTTCATTCAGAGTAAAGGGGTGGACATAAAACTGTGCAATAGGATTACTCTCACCAATAAGCCGGAAAAACTGTCTTTCTGTGGCACTTAAGGCGGCATCAGGCATCATATTCAGCAGCCCGATATGCAGCTCACGAATATCCTGATGCAGGGCGGCATCAGGGGGCAGGACTTTAATGCCTTCCTGTTGTAAGCGTATAAAGGACGGCAGTTGATTATGAGCGACTAAAGGCATAGTAGTATCACTTATCCTGCTCTGGAAATGGCTGTTTCCAGCAAATCAAGAAAATCAGCCTGATCTCTTACCTGAGAGACTTCCAGAGATGTTACTGTATAACCGTGAGGTCTGGTAATGGCTTCATAGCGAGGAATACGAGAATGAAACAGACGCGGGAAAATCCAGCGGGTAAAATCGTCAGGATTCATCTGGGCAGCATATTGTAACTTATTTTCAGACAGATAAATGGCCAGTTGCTGCTGTAAAAAATCAGGGCGATAGTAAAGTGGTTTAGGGGCATTTTTAGCTCGTTCAATAAGTTTGTTTTCTTCATCCTTATCAGTCACCTTAATATACAGGATCATGGTATGCTGAATCAGAGTATCCAGTACCGAAGGTTCGCCCAGTTCGCATAAACTGCCGCCGACATCATTTACAAAGTGCTGATAACCATATATTTTCTGAGCTTTTTCAATAAAGGAAGGCACATCCTGCATGGCTGCAATTTCGGCATCACGATAACAGGCCTGACGTAGAATAAAGTCCTCCAGCTCAACACCACCCTGCTCAGGATCACCCAGCTTACCGATATAGCTCAGTACCGGCCCCAGATCATGTACTTTGATATTATTGCGAATTGAAATCCAGTCATTTCTTAATAATTCCTTGAGAAAGGGGATCTGCATGGCCTGTTGTTTGATCATATCCATGATAGGTTCATCAAGATAGCGGGTACCGATTCGGTAGTCACCGGAAAAATGGAACCATTCAGAGTCCCTTAACAGACTGGATAAATAGGTTTTACCCACCCCGGACATTCCAAGTAATGTGACCTTTTTATTTTTCCAGTTGCGGAATTCTTCGGTGTTGAACTTCATTAAATACTCCTGTAAGACAGGTTATTATCCTAGAGATTGACAGGAAATGGAAGAGGGAACAGAGTGCCGCAAGTGTGTTTCCATCTATTTATGCAGACTAATTTGAAACGTTATTATTAATATTTTGGTATTTATTCAGCATGAAATCCCGTATCAGTTTGTAAGGGCAGTATTTCCGCGGGCTCTCAAGTACATCCATGTATCGGTTTAGAACTTTTCAAAAACTTGTTTTTGTTCAAAGTTCTTATCCCAGTGATTACGAAAACATCCCTGTTTTCATAAACCCCGGAAATACAGCCCTTACAGACTGATACACTATTGAAGTTTAAATTACGCTGAATAGTTACATATTTTGAATGCAAAGCTGGAATTTAATAAAAAAGTATCTTATCCTTAACTGCTTATTAGAAGATAGTAAATTAGTAATTATCCAGTTTGTTAATAAGGCAATAGTTAGAATTTTGATGACGAGATTATTATGAGGATGATATTATGAAATGGCTGGACAATTTCAGCTTTCCGGTGCTTATTATTGTTTCCATTTTTCTGGGGACAGCGCCTATGGGCGCTCAGCCGCATTTAGTGGAAAAAATAAATATGCTGATGGCGGGTACTCTGGTCAGGCCAGTGGATATATTTGACCTGTTGATGCATGCTATACCAATTGTTTTACTGGGTTTAAAAAGCTTTTATTATTTTAAGACAAAACAATCGGTATAACAGTATACGCAGCCCGTATCCCGCAAAGACAGGACAAGCTCCTAGTCTATGCTTTTCTTATTATTTTTAACTGAGTGGATAACGGTATTTCCTTCAAAATAAACACTATAATCCTGATATGTCCAGCGTGTAATTGGAGGGTTACCCACAGCATCTTTCCTGCTCCGGGGTTCACCGGATTGCTGGATTACGTCATCCATGGACATACCCCGTACCGGTAACCGTTGAGCGGCCCATAAAATACTGGCAGTGAATAGTAATAAACTGAAAATTATTGTTTTCATTATCTGTCTGACTCCTTATTAATCCGGCACCTCGTAAAGCCTGTCCTTGAGGTCGAGGATAGCAGAGGTGACAACTATTTCTCAAAAGCCTCGTCTTTTAAGGCGAAGTGCTGGGTTTAGCTGATCATCAATATCATCGCTAAAAATTATTAGTTTTTATAGCTTTATGGTAAATTTTTGCGTATATACTTTAGTATGTATTT
>JALVAL010000115.1 GCA_027011205.1 Gammaproteobacteria bacterium | reverse complement strand
GTAGTACGGTATTCAAAAGTAGTGCATTTTTCATATTTATGGAGCTTAAAACCATTCTATGAAATAATGCTTTCTTTATATATTTTTCAATCGACCAATGGTAACTTAAAACTATGGATGAAAATAAGAAAAAAGCACTCGATGCGGCAATTTCTCAAATAGATCGTCAATTTGGTAAGGGTTCCGTCATGCGTTTGGGGGATGCCGGAATTGTACAAATTGATTCAATATCAACTGGTTCACTGGGACTGGATGTTGCATTGGGAATTGGAGGGCTGCCAAAAGGACGTGTGGTCGAAATATATGGGCCTGAATCATCTGGCAAAACCACATTAACTCTGCAGGTGATTGCTGAAGCACAGAAAATGGGCGGTACAGCTGCCTTTGTGGATGCGGAACATGCACTGGATCCGGTTTATGCTGAAAAATTAGGAGTTAATGTTGAAAATTTGCTGGTTTCACAGCCCGATACCGGTGAACAGGCTCTGGAAATTACCGATATGCTGGTACGTTCCGGTGCAGTGGATGTACTGGTCATAGACTCGGTAGCCGCTTTAACACCAAAAGCTGAAATTGACGGTGATATGGGAGATTCCCATATGGGCTTACAGGCTCGCCTTATGTCTCAGGCTCTGCGCAAGTTAACAGGAGTTATTAAACGTTCCAATACTCTGGTGATTTTTATTAACCAGATCCGTATGAAAATTGGGGTAATGTTTGGCAATCCAGAAACCACTACCGGTGGTAATGCACTTAAATTCTATGCGTCCGTTCGACTGGATATTCGTCGCATCGGTGCAATTAAAAAAGGTGATGAAATTCTGGGCAATGAAACCCGGGTGAAAGTGGTTAAAAACAAAGTGGCACCGCCTTTTAAACAAACCGAATTTGATATTCTGTACGGTGAAGGCATTTCTTATGAGGGGGAGCTGATTACTCTGGGTGTTAAAGAAGGCATTGTTGATAAATCCGGTGCCTGGTATGCTTATAATGGCGAAAAAATAGGTCAGGGTAAAGATAAAGTACGTACTTATCTGAAAGAAAATCCGGATATTGCCGCTGAAATTGATGCTAAAATTCGTGCTAATTTACTCCCTGACTTAGCTGCCTCTGAACAACAGGCGGAACCAGAAGAAGCCTGAACAGAGTCCTGGGATTGCCTTTGTTGTGCAATTTGATGTTTGCGTCTTCTCTCACGTTCTTCCTGACGTTGTTCGTATTGAATTGAAGCATTGCGCATCATTTGACCATAGGTGCTGCCTAAATTAACGGCACGACGATGTGTTTTTAAGGTTTTGCTGGATGGGTGTGGTGTACTACACATTATTTTGCTCCTTGTCTTTATTGCGGTATTTATGCTGCAATAATTTCTTCCACAAATACAGGACTGTTTTTTTAAGCGGTTAGTTATGATACCTGTTTAAATATGACCGGCATATAAATCATTAATTTCATTTTTAAAATGAGAAATGATTTTGTTTCGTTTTAATTTCATGGTTGGCGTTAACAAACCATTACTGATAGTCCACGGTTTAAGAACCAGTTTGACTCGTCGTATTTGTTCATAACCGGGAAATGAACTTAATAACCTGGAGATTTTGTTTGTTACTAATTTACAGAGCTTTTTATTAGCCAGAGCATTTTCTTCGTGGACATTGATTTGAGCTGCATTCGCTAATTCTGGCCACATATCTTCACTAATAACAATAATAGCACTTAAATAAGGTTTTGCTTCTCCGACGACCATTACCTGTTCAAATACCGGATCGTTACATATTGCCATTTCAAGTTCAGCCGGTGGTACTTTCTCACCATTACTCAGCACAATAATTTCCTTAACACGTCCGGTAATATAAAGATGACTGTTTCGCAGTTCAGCCTTATCACCGGTGTGAAGCCAGCCTGAGTGATCCAGTATTCTGTTGGTGGCTTTGCTATTGTTCCAGTAACCCTGCATAACATTTTTAGCCTTAATAAGCAGTTCACCCCGTTGGCCAATACGTATTTTTATACCCGGTAAAATTTGTCCAACACTAAAGGGATCGTTGTCATCCAGTTTATTGGTACTGATGACAGGTCCTGCTTCTGTCATACCATAACCCTGGGTAATAGTTAGTCCAAGTGCAATAAAAAACTGAGCAATATCATTATTAAGAGCTGCACCACCGCTGATAGCGAGACGCAGATGACCACCGAGTTTAAGCATAATTTTCTGAGCAATGATTTGATTTAGAACCGGCCATAATAATAAGCCGGGAAACCATTTATGTCTCCCCTGGTGAACTAAAAACCGTTTCCAGCCTATTGCAATGGTAGTCTGAAATAATAATTGAGCTAATTTAGGTTTTTGTTCCACTTGAGCCATAATTTTTTGATGGACACGCTCAAAAATTCTGGGCACTGTAACCAGAACTGTTGGCTTAACGGCTTGCAGATCGGCTGCTAAGGTATCAATTGAGCGAGCATAAATTACCTCAGCCCCTGACATCATGGGAATATAGTAACCTGCTGTTCGTTCAAACATATGTGATAACGGTAAGAAAGATAGAAACTTGTCATCACTCTGGCAGGGAACGGCTGAAATTGCTGCCCAGGTATCAAACAGAATATTGTTATGACTTAACATAACACCCTTGGGTTTTCCCGTGGTCCCTGAAGTGTAAACAATAGTAGCCAGGTCATCGGCGTTACCTTTGAATGGCTGACAATGGCAATTGTCTTTAAGCATAACGTCCTGGTAATAATACAGTGGAAGTTTATTTTCAGTAATAGCTGAATGTCTGTTGTCCGCTATCAGTGTAATTAAAGCCGTTAAGTTTTTTAAATGGTCAGAAATTGAATGCAATTCTATAAGCTGCTGCTGATCATCAATAATCATTACACGAACATTGGCATCATTTAAAATATAGGCAATATTTTCAGCTCGGTCATTGATGTATAGTGGCACCACAACCAGTCCCAGACTTAGGGCTGCCTGCTCAGCAAATACCCACTCTGGACTATTTTTTAACATAATAGCTATGGTATCTCCGGCCTTTAAATTAAAATGACCAAATAAAGACTGCCATCTGGAAACCATATAATAGGCATCTGACCAGGTGATACTTTTCCACTGTTGTGATTTTTTTTCAAAATAACGATAGGCAGTTTTGTCAGGAGTTTGTGTCACTCGTCTAAAAAACAGTCCTGGCAGAGAACCAGCGGTTTCTGGTGGAATAGCTTTAATTAATTTAATTGAATCTGTTTTCATTATATTGGCCTCTTAACTTATCTGAACTTTAGATTCCCGGCATCAAATGCTCCCAACCCAGTGCGGGTTTAAAACGTTCTCCATAATTTTTTGATAAATCAACCAGGGCAAGATCCATTTCTTTGATCCCTTTATGCTTGATATAATGCATTGGTCCACCCAGGAAGGGAGCAAAGCCTGTTCCAAAAATAATTCCAGCATCAAGCAGATCGTCACTAGCAACTACCCGTTCATCAAGACAGGCAACGGCTTCATTAAATAAACGAAACATCAGGCGATCGCTAACCTGAATTAAACTAAGTTTTGAGTGGTTGTTTTTTGTTTTTATGATTTTACCCTGTTTATATTGATAAAATCCCTGTCC
>JALVAL010000114.1 GCA_027011205.1 Gammaproteobacteria bacterium | reverse complement strand
ACAATCTATTTTAATCACATATTATCTAATATAAAACTAGAAAACAAAGAATGGAGTCTATGTTTTTAAGGAGGCTAACAAACTATGGTATCTTTTAAAGAACTTAATGAGCAAAATCACATAATTTCAGAGCGTGCGAAAATTATCCTGTATATGATTCAGGATCGTACTATCTGTGATACTGAAGTAACCTGTGACCTGTTTTTCGATTTGCTTGAGCGGGTAAAAAGTCATCTGGACGTTGAAGAGCGTGAACTGTATCGAAACTTATTGACCCATAATGATCAAAAAGTCAAAAATACTGCTGAAAACTTCCTTTCCGGTTCTGCTGAAATTAAACGGGTATTTAAACAATATACCAAGCGCTGGTGTCACAACCACAAGCTGCGTATTAAAGATCATGATCGTTTTGTTAAAGAAACCAATGAAATGTTTGAAATGATACAGGTTCGTATTATCAGCGAAACAGAAAAGTTCTATCCTGTTGTACGCAATGTATATGGTGAGCAGATGGCTGCTTAAAAGCTTTTTTTATTCGTCATTATTATCCCTCTTCCTCTGGTTGAGGGATAAACTTGTTTTTTCCCATCCCCGACCATTTAATTCCCCTTTGCTACTATGTAACTATTTTCTTAAATAAATACCGGTGATAATAAAAATTAAGCCCAGACTCTGTATGCTGAACTTAAGGGCTATTCAGAAATTGTGGTCTCTCATCTGGATAGTTCGGCCAATGAACGGGAACAGATTAATGATAAAATGTTTTAAGAAATGCTGTATTAATCCTATAAAATTGCCTGAAGCTGCTTTATGCACTATATAACTCTCGGACAAAGCGACTTAAATGTTTCCCGTATCTGTCTGGGGAGTATGACCTGGGGTGTTCAGAACAGTGAGCAGGAAGCCCATCAGCAAATTGAACAGGCTCTATCTCAGGGGATTAACTTTATTGATACAGCCGAAATGTATCCCATTCCACCTTCGCCAGAAAAATATGGTGAAACTGAGCGGATTATCGGCAGCTGGCTGGCACAAAATCCACAACGTCGTTCAGAGCTTATTCTGGCTAGTAAAATAGCCGGTAATGGCTTAGCCTGGATCCGCAGCGGAGCGGATATTAGCGGTGCGGCGATTATACAGTCCGTTGATGCTTCTCTGCAGCGTCTGCAGACCGATTATATTGATCTTTATCAGTTGCACTGGCCTAATCGTGCCTCCCCGCATTTTTCCAGGCACTGGCCTGGCATGGTTCGCTTTTCTGCGCTAGACAGTGAACAGCATTCCAGACAAATGCTGGACATTCTGCAGGCAATAGGCAGCTGTATCCAGGCGGGTAAAATTCGTTATTTTGGTCTGTCGGATGATACCCCCTGGGGTATTAATGAATACCTCAGGCTCAGTGAAACGCATAATTTACCTCGACTGGTTTCTATACAAAATGAATTCAGCCTGCTGCATACCAAAGACTGGCCATATCTGCTGGAAAACTGTGTGCATGAAAATATTGCCTATCTTCCCTGGTCTCCTCTGGGAGGTGGTGTGCTCAGTGGTAAATATCTTGATGGTGTTCGTCCTCAGAATAGTCGCTGGGCAGCGACTCAGCGCAATGGTTTGTTTCGTGATACAGAATCAGTCAATAATGCCGTCAAAGCTTATCTGGAGGTGGCTCGAAAATATCAGCTTAGCCCTGTTCAAATGGCTCTGGCCTGGTGTGCTGGTGTTGACGGGGTCACATCTACTATTATTGGAGCCACGAGTCCTGAGCAGTTGCAGGAAAATATCGATGCCTTTAACATCAGCCTTGCCGATGAGGTGCTTAATGATATCAACTCAGTATTACGTCAGTATCCCATGCCCTTTTAGGGTGCTGTCCTGATGGAAAATTAAATTTGCAGGATGACTAATCATGAAAGAATTTACTGATAACTGGAAAATTATAGAAATGGAACTCTGGGGACAGGATTATGTGGATATGGTAGAGCCGGGACGGGTAAATTTTGAAGGCCATGAAGATGGGCGGATTGTTTTTGGCGCGGTCAATGTGGAACTGGATTGTCGCTATAAAAGCGTGCACAAAAAAGCTTTTGTGGAATTCTCCTTTCAGGGCATGAATGATCTTGATCCTGTGTGTGGTCGCGGACATGCGCAGTTAAAATCCGCCACCATGCTGGAAGGGCAATTATATTTTCACTATGGGGATGAGTCCTGGTTTATCGCTAAAAAAATGGATTAAAAAGGACAAGCTTCTATGCCCCACCGGTTGATATGTTTTTTTCTGCTGCTTTTTTTTATGTCCTCAGCAGTAACAGGACAGGGTATTGAATCTTTTATTCTTGATAATGGTTTGAAAGTTATCGTTAAAGCCGATCATCGTGCTCCGGTTGCTGTCGTTCAAATCTGGTATAAAGTCGGTTCTGCAGATGAATCTCCAGGGAAACGGGGCATAAGTCATCTGCTTGAACATATGATGTTTAAAAGCTATAACAATCCGCTGCTGGCAGAAGATTTTCGGCAATTAACCCGAGTGGGTGCACGCCGAAATGCCTATACTCAGCGGGACTATACTTTTTATTATTATATGCTCAATAAGGCTTATCTGGAGTGGGTAATTCACCTGGAAGCACAACGCATGCAGGGCCTTTTTGCTAATGAAGCCAGTTTGAAAATTGAGAAAAAAATTATTCAGGAAGAAATTAATTCTCAGCTGAGTAAAGACCCATTTTACTCACTTAATGACCGGCTGTATAAACTGGCTTTTCAGCACAGCGGTTATCAATATCCTATCATTGGCAATATAAAAGATATACAGCAACTGTCATTGGCCCAGATAAAACAATGGCATCAACAATACTATACCCCGGATAATGCCATATTAGTGGTGACAGGTGATGTTAAAACATCGGATGTATTTAAATGGGCCAGTGACTATTTTTCTATAATTAAAAAAAAACGTTCGGTGCCGTTTAAAACCCGTACCCCAGAATCTGCTCTGGCAGAAATCCACTCCAGCATACCCGGTACATTTCATACGGGTAAATTATTAATGGCTTTTAGAGTGCCTTCTATTAAAACCGCTGTTCCGATTCAGGATGCCTATGCCCTGGAAGTTCTGGCAGGCTGGCTGGACAGTGGAGTACATTCCCGTTTAACGGATGCACTGATATGGGATAAGCCGCGGGCACAGGATCTGAGTATTCACTATACCCTGATGACCCGCTATGATAGTTTGTTTATTATTGAAGCCATACCTCTGCGTGGAGTAAACATGCAGCAGCTTGAAAATGCACTTGTACAGGAACTGGAAGTAATAAAAAAACAAGCCATTAGTCAGAGCGAGTTGCAGAAAGTAAAAAACCAGATGATTGCAGCAGAAATCTTTGAACAGGACTCAAGCTATATTCAGGCAAAAATTATTGGTCAGGCTGAAGTCATAGATATTCCCTGGTCGGTAGACGCACAATATATTGAGCGTATTAAAGCCGTCACCCCTGAACAAATCCAGCAGCTACTCAAAAAATATTTTACCGCCAATAATCAAATCATTATTACTAGCCCCTGAGCCCGCAGCGAAGTTATCCGTATAAAAATCCCTGCCGATAGACATAATAGTTATATTTATC
>JALVAL010000113.1 GCA_027011205.1 Gammaproteobacteria bacterium | reverse complement strand
GTACTGAGTTATCATCTTTAAAGGATGACAAAGGTATCCATTCTATTATTAGTTTTAAATATGACGGTAACAGCTAAGTTCCAGACAAATTATGATCAAACAAAAATTACAATTATTATCACCTCAGGAGCAAAGACTGTTGTTTATCGGTAGTTTGCTGATTTTATTGTTTTCAGGTTATTTTTATATCTGGAAACCGTATTCTCTTATGATGAATGATTATACTCAGAAAATACAGTCTCTGCAGACAGATATTGTCTGGTTAAAACAGATAAAAAAACAGCTTTCTCAAATCCAGGTCAACAGCGGTAAACGGTCAGCATCTAATACTTCCCGTATTTCTTCACTGATAGATACGATTGATAAAAGTATAAAACGCGGGCGTATGGATTCGCATCTTGATACTTTAAAAAAATCCGGCAATGGACAGGTTATTGTGGTTTTTGACAGTATTGAATTTGATACTCTGATAAAATGGCTTATAGCTAATAAAAAATCAGGTATACAGTTACAGAATGCAGATATTCAGAAAACCGATACTAAAGGTCTTGTTAATGCCCGTTTATCATTGAGAGCAGGAAAACAACCATGAGCACAGGAAATAATATTATGAAGTTCTACTTACTTATTGCTGTGGTTTTTCTAAGTGGTTGCCAGTATATGACTGCTGATACAGATACAGAAGATACTAATGAAAAAAGTATTGCTATTAATAATAGTGATGATGAGGAATATCTTAAAATAGCCAAAGAGCTTTTTGTAGCCAAACAATACAAACAGTCCTATCAGATTGCTCGTAAACTGGCACAAAAAGATAATCCGGAAGCTCATTATCTGCTGGGCTATTTATTATATTACGGTTATGGTGTAAAAGCTGATCAAGAAGAGGGCGCTAAATGGATACAAAAATCCGCTGATACCGGCTATCGTCCGGCTATTGAAGCTCTGGTAATGATTCAGTATAACCTGACACCGGATAAGAAATGTCCGGCAGATGGAGGTCCGGTCCTGCAGCCTGATAATAAAAATCAGTAAGTCAGAGGCGTATTGTCAACAACCCCGGTCTTTAGGCTTCTCCGAGAGTGTGGGTATCTTGCCCATTAACGTGGGCAAGATACCCACACTCCCGCAAATAAAACTGAACCAAATTTTCGACTGGCTGAATAGACACTTACAAATTATAGTTGTCTGGCTCTAAAAGTGCGTCCTTTGAGTTTGCCCTGGGTCAGTTTTTCCAGTGCCTGTCGCGCCGCATTCCGGCTGACGGCTACATAGGCTTTATTGGGAAATAACTGAATTTTTCCCACCTGTTTACCGGAAATACCCTCTTTACCAGTTAAGGCTCCTAGAATATCTCCGGGTCTGAGTTTCTGCTTTTTTCCGCCATCAATCTGCAAGGTCACCATGGAGGGCCGGTATACGGGTTTATCAAGCAAGTTAACAGGCGGCAGGGCTTCCAGCTCAAAGGTCTGCTGTAGAAAATGTTCCAGTTTTGCCAGTTTAAATTTTTCTTTGTCGGTAATAATTGTTAAGGCGATACCCTTTTTACCCGCTCGCCCCGTTCGGCCAATCCGGTGCACATGCACCTCAATTTCCCGGGCAATCTGATAGTTAATAACCGTATCCAGATATTCTATATCCAGACCACGGGCAGCCACATCGGTTGCTACAAGAATATTGATACTCTTATTAATAAAGCGAACCAGAGTTTGATCACGATCCCGTTGTTCCAGATCGCCATGCAGAGCCATGGCACTGAATCCCAGCTGGCTGAGCTGGTCTGCTACGTCCTGTGTTTCAATTTTGGTATTACAGAAGACCACTGCGGATTCTGGCTTATACTTCTGTAACAGCAGCTGCAATACGGTCATCCGATGCTCATTATCATCTGCTTTAAACACGTGCTGCTCAATCGTTGTATTATCATGAGTGGATTCAACCTGAATGGTTACCGGCTGCTGCATAATGCGTCGGGCAATGGCTTTTATCTGTTCCGGGAATGTGGCACTGAACATAAGAGTCTGTCTGGCCTCTGAAATATGGCTGATAATATTTTCCAGGGCATCCTGAAAACCCATTTCCAGCATTCGATCTGCTTCATCGAGGACCAGCAGGTTGACATCATTCAGCTTGAGTGTTCCCTTGCCAAGGTGATCTTCAATTCGTCCCGGTGTACCCACGATAATATGAGCACCATGTTCCAGTGAGCCAATCTGGGGACCCAGAGGCATACCGCCGCAGAGGGTTAAAACTTTTATATTATGAATGCTTCGTCCCAGTCTGCGAATTTCTTTAGCCACCTGGTCAGCCAATTCACGGGTAGGACAAAGCACTAATGACTGAATTCGAAAACGCTTTACATCAAGTTTATTCAGTAATCCCAGACCAAAGGCAGCCGTTTTTCCCGAGCCTGTCTGACCCTGAGCAATAACATCCCTGCCTTTTAAAATATCAGGCAGACTCTGTTCCTGTATGGGAGTCATTGTCTGGTAGCCTAAAGTTGAAAGGTTATCAAATAATGCAACTTGTAATTGCAGGGATGAAAAATCGGTAGTGCTCAAACGATTTCCTTTATCTGTGTAGAATTAGAGCAAATGCAGTAGCAGAATAACATTCGAAATGTCTTCTGTCACAAGCTGTTTCAATGTGCTCGGCTAAATTAAACGGCTGAGGTAAATGAGCAGCCTGGTTTTTCTGTTATATTTCAAAATACCAGGGCGACATTTTTTGAATGGAAAGTACTTGAGTCGCACTATATTATTTTCTGTTAACAGGGGACATTGCTTTAATAATATGTTCACCTTTATATTCATGCCATATGGCTGCCATGACATGTACAACTAAATAAATCCACATGAAATTAGAAAAAAATTCATGTAATTCTGAGATGTTTTCAAAAGCATCACTGCCAGCGCCGTCACCCCAGTCAATGACATAGTATAAGGCGCTTCCGGACAATACCATGAGCGATGCGGTAAGAAAACCCAGACCATGGATGAAACTCGCCAAACTACTACCCTGACGTAGTTCAGGTAAATTTTTATTTTGAATGATATAGGCAATATCCTGTTTGATATTTTTTATTCCAGATGAATTTAATGGAAATAATTTGGCGAAAGATACGTCGTTACCATGAAAAACTATCCATAACCAATGTAGAAAAATAATACCTGCAGTAAATAATCCTACAAACTCATGGCTTTCCCAAAAAAATCTTTGCAGCTGGGAGGCTTCATCCAGCTCATCCGGTGCCGCCATAACCTGTGCTAATAAAAGTTGTGTTATTATTCCAAGAGCCATAAAACTATGTAATAAACGGGTAATAACATGCCATTGAGTGATCGTAGTGCTCGTAGCACTAGTCGCCTGGGAATTATCCGATTTTTTCATTTTCAGGTATCCTTTTTTAAAGTGGAATTTTTTAGTTCGCTGGATTTGCTATTTTTTCTATAATAAAAGATAAAGCTGAATTTAAGCTTAAAATTACACTTTATTTTTTTCTTCTATCCATTTGCTCATATAATACTGACTCCGATACAGGTTGTGGCGCAGTATTTTACCATAAAAGTTGTTATTGCGATGAGTCGTTATTTCACTTTGTAGCTTGCGTAGTCTGTCTATTAAG
>JALVAL010000112.1 GCA_027011205.1 Gammaproteobacteria bacterium | reverse complement strand
GTTATACAACACTGTGTATGAACAAAAATGTGAATTACTTATACATCAGGAGCATGAAAGTAATGAGCAGGAAGTCGCACGTAAGGTTTTTGACAGTATTTTAAATCCAGGCTGTTTGTCAGCCGATAATATTAAGCTGCATTTATCACCCCTGTCACTATTTAATGGCGATGTGGTTCTGGCTGCCGTTAAACCCACCGGTGGTTTGCATGTGCTTTTTGGGGATTTTACCGGTCATGGTCTGGCCGCTTCTCTCGGAGCGCTGCCGCTTTCAGATGTGTTTTATAGTATGACGGCCAAAGGTTATGCAATACAGGATGTGGTACGTGAAATTAACCGGAAACTAAAACATCAATTACCTACGGGTATGTTTCTGGCTGCCTGTCTGGTTGAAATAGATACTATAAATAATATTTTAAAATACTGGAATGGTGCAATTCCTGCGGCTTATCTGCATAAGGGTGATACCATTGTGGAATTGTCCTCCCGTCATCTGCCATTAGGTATTCTGGATTGTGGCAGTTTCAGTGATAAAGTAGATATCATTGAAATTTCCTCAAATGATAAAGTTATCCTCAGTACAGATGGGATTCTGGAAGCAGAAAATACATCAGGAGAAATGTTTGGCAGTGAGCGTTTTTTAAATTGTCTTAAAGTGAATATGATGCAAAATAATGTACCAGCAGAGAGAGAATATGCTGATTTGTATCAGCATATTCTGGATACCCTGGATAATTTTATACAGGGACAGGAACAAAATGATGATGTGACCCTGGGAGTGATAACCTGTGATGTTGACTATATTAATCAATTAGCCAGTCAGAGAAGCAGGTATAAAAAATTTATTCCTACTCATTGGCAATTTGAATTATTGTTCTATTACGATTGTATAAAAACCATCGATCCGGTGCCTCTAATTAATCAGGTTTTAGGAGAGATTCAGGGTCACCAAATCCAGCAGGATAGATTGAGTACTATTTTAACCGAACTGTTCTGTAATGCTCTGGATCACGGTCTACTGGGCCTGGACTCCAGTATTAAAACCTCACCAGAAGGTTTTATGCAGTTCTATGAGGATAAAAAAAAGCGTTTAAATGATCTTCAGGAAGGTTCAATCAAAATATCAGTTACAAATATACCGGATGAAACCGGCGGAGATTTACATATCGTTTTTGAGGACAGCGGCAAAGGTTTTGACGTCAGTTCACTGCATCGGATAGAAGATAATAATACCCCCGGGTTATCTGGAAGAGGTTTGTCTTTAATTCGTAATTATTGTCAGTCGGTTACTTATAATGAGGCGGGCAATCGAATTGAATGTATTTACTCCTGGTCTAATAATCAATAATCTTAATGGAAATGCTATGACTAATAACTCAATTAATTTGACTGTACTGAATGAATTAAAAGAAATTATGGGTGATGATTTTTCAGAACTGGTGAACGTTTTTATTGCTGATGGAAAAAACCAGCTGGATATTTTAAACACTGCAATAGCATTATCCAATGCACAGGATATAAGACGTATCGCACATACCATAAAAGGCAGTAGTGCTAATCTTGGCATCAATAAGCTGTCTCAGATGTGTAAAGAGCTTGAAGTAAATGCTGCAGATAATAATCTTAGCCGTGCAAATGAATTGTTTAACGCAATTTCTAACGAATATAATGAAGTAAAAGTGTTACTGGAAGAGTTATTATAAAAATACAAAAAAACTTATAATTAATGTGTATCCGTTTATTGATGCACACTTGCGGGTACAGGGACGTGCTGCTTTTTTTTGACGACTACAAATCTTTGAAAATGGAGTAAAAGAAAAATCACACTTTTTCTTTTACGGATGGACACTAATTAGTATTGAAAATTTGTAACTCACTGATTTGCAGTATATAATTAAAACTCATAATCGTTGAGGAAATTAACATGGCCATTAAGAAAGCTATTAAGAAAAAAGCAGCAAAAAAAACTATTAAGAAAAAGTCTGTAATGAAAAAAAATACCGTAAAAAAAGCAATTGCAAAAAAAACGGCTGCCAAGGAAAAAGTAATAAAAAAGAAAACCGCTATAAAAAAACGCAGCGTTAATAACACGGTTAATAATAATATCGAGATAACCAGGGAACACGCAGCAGCTGTCAGAGTTATGGAACGTGCATCACTGGCTTTGGATAAAGCCGTTAATGCTGTTAGTGCTGCAGTAGAAAAAGCTAAAGCTGCTGCAGATAAAGCCAGAGATACCAAACGTCCGGCTCATAAAAATGCTGCAGTAAAAGCCAGAGAACGTGTTGTAGCCTTAAAACTTAAACATAAAGAAGTAGCAGAGATATTGAAAGAGCATGCTGCTGCTGTTAAGGAACATGAACAGCAAGCCGTTGAAATGGCAAAAATGGCTGCTGCGAAAGCAGCTGCTCTGGCCTCTTATGCAGTTAAATGGGAGAAAGAGTACCTGAAAAAACTGGCCATAAGACAAAAAGCTCAGGCAAGAAGAAAAGCCGCTGCCGTTAAAGCCAGAAAAAAAGCCGCTGCGGCAAAAAAACATGAGGCTAAAGCAAAGTCATAAGTCATAAGTCATAAGTCGTAAATCATAATTATTACGATTTATGACTGACGACTTCTTTATTCAATCTTCAGTTCAAACTTAATTGATTTAAGATAATTTTTCTCCTGATCCAGATCGACTAAAGTTAGCGGATGTTTATCAAAAAAATTATCGGGGAATTTTAATAGCAGCTTTTGTTCATCAGCTATCGCCTTAATATTAGGCTGGGTGTTTTCACCTCGGTCACGATGTAATAAGACGCTCAGGCGTAATAAAACTGCCAGGTACATTAATGACTGATAGCAATTGTTAGGCAGTGTTTTATAATCCCGTTTTGGAAATTTTCTTCGTTGTGCCCGGATCAATAAAGCCAGCCGGTGCTGTTCCCGACGTGAAAAACCCGGCAAATCAGAATTTTCAATAATATAAGCACCGTGTTTATGGTACTGATTATGTGCAATAGACAGGCCGACTTCATGTAACTGGGCGGCCCATTGCAGGGTCTGTTCACTATTAAATTGTTCTACCGGCCACTGGTTTTGTACCTGATGGTATAAATTCAGCAGCGTCTTTTCAACTTCCTGTGCCTGGCCTGTGTCAATATGATATTGTCGAATAAGATGGTTAATCGTTCTCTGACGTACATCCTCATGATGAAAGCGACCTTGTAAGTCGTAGATAACCCCCTCACGTAAAGCACTTTCTGAGGCATTCATAGAGTCAATTTTAAGCACCTTAAATGCGGCGTATAAAATAGCTACACCTCCGGCGAATACAGCCTGACGTTCTTCTGCCAGACCCTCAAGCTTTAAATTGTCAATGGACTTCTGTTTGATTATTTCCTTAATTAACCACTTGAGTCCATGAGTGGTAATACCGGGAAAGGGTGTCGGTTTATCCTGTGCATCATTATGAGCACGTAATACTTTGCCTATGGATTTAATACTGCCGGACGCGCCGGTTGCATAAGCCCAGCCCACTTTACGATAAATATTTTTTATGCTTTGTAATTCCAGACGGGCGTAGAGTTCTGCAATTTTGAAATTATTTTCACTGAGTTTACCGTCTGCAAATGCTTTTAAGGTCATACTGACACAGCCCATATGCAGACTTTCTGTATAATTGGGGGTAAAGCCTTTGCCGATAATAAATTCTGTACTGCCGCCGCCAATATCAATAACCAGCCGGTTCTCATTATTTTCAGACTGACTATGTGCCACCCCCAGATAAATCAGACGGGCTTCTTCACGACCGGCAATTACTTCAATAGAGTGGTTCAGTGATGCTTCAGCTTTTTCTATAAAACGAGCACCATTTCGGGCTTTACGTAAAGTATTCGTACCCACAATGCGAATATTTTCTTCGGGTATGTTTTTCAGACGCTGACCAAAACGTGCCAGACAGTCCAGGCCGCGCTTTTGAGCTTCTTTACTTAGCTTGCCCTTTTCATCCAGACCGGAAGCCAGACGTACCATTTCTTTCATTCTATCAATAATCAGCAGCTGATTATTTTTGATTTCAGAGACAATCAGATGAAAGCTGTTGGAACCTAAATCGATGGCAGCAAAAACATTTTTGCGGTTTGTAGAAGAAACAGGCTGGGTATTATTTTCAGTATTCATATTTTTTAATCAATTTTTTTAACCCGGATACGATAAGAGCTATCCAGTTCTGTAAAACGTCTGGTGGAATGGGTATAACCACCGCTTTGAGAATTAATCTGGTTCATTGCACCACCGAGATAAATCCACTCACCTACTTTACCGCTAATGACAGTTTCCAGAGCGTGGCTATTGATCCGATCCGGATAGGCACGATTCATAGTACCGTGGTGCGGGTGAATTTTTAATGTAACTGTATCTCCATTTAGCATTGGAAAAACATCAAAACCGGAACTGACATCCTGAAACTGTATTGAGGAACGACCTACAGGATATCTATCGCCCGCATTATAATAAGGATAGTCATTTGAATAATACGGTACTTTCTGCCCAGTTTGTATATAAGCCCAGTGACCACTGCTTGCTCTTACCCGAAAGGTGTCCGGCTGAGAGATGAAACCCTGACGACGAGTATGCGTGGTTTTAATAACAGTACCGTCTTTTTTGTAGCGAACACTGGCAGTGGGATTATTTTGAGGGGGTGCGGTACTGATAATACGGGTATTACCGGATTTTATGCTGCCCTCTATACTATGTGCTTCTATTTCCGCATTACCATCCAGGTTACTGCTGACTTCTATCAACAGGTTCTGTGGCGGGGCATCAATTTCATTTAATAATTGTTCAATTTCCTTAAGAACCGCAGGAGAGGCTCTGACAATAAGAGAATTTTCCTTTGCTGTAAAATTTGCCTGTTGAGCATATAAAGGTGCTAGGGCAGGGATCAGATTTTGTGCCGCCTGCTGAGTTTTAAAAACCTTAAAGCCGGTTTCAGAAAAACTGCTTAATGGCACAAGAAATAGTATTAAAATAAAGATATTAATTTTACCGATGAACATAAAATTACCATAAATATGGGTATAAACCTAAATAAATAAGTTGAACCTACTGCGTCGTCTAAAGCACTGAATCTTCAGAACCTCCCCTCATGGGGCCTGCTTCTGGTGATCGCTCTCACTATGATTCAACTGATTTATTTAGGATTATAATACAGATACCGATAGGATGTGAAAAATAATCGACTTCTTCTGCAGTATTAAGGATGGCGAATTGGGGGTTGGAAAAACTTATCTGAGGGAATTATATAAGAAAATATCGGTTAGAGGCTGGTAGCTATGACTGGACTTGAACCAGTGACCCCAGCATTATGAATGCTGTGCTCTAACCATCTGAGCTACATAGCCATATTTTTAGAATCTGATTATTATAACCTTTTGTTAATCCAGTACTTGATAAAGATTGTTGCTGTGATTGTGTGCCTGACAGACGGGGCAAAGATTATTATCCGCCTGCAAATTATTTTGTGGTGTATGAAAGTTATTCCCACATACAGTGCATTGTTTTTCAAATAATACAATATTTTCCTTTGAGTTGAATTCGGCATAGGACTCAATAGATATGGCAGCTGTCTCGCAGGCACTGGAACAAATGCCGCAACCGGTACAATTTTCAGGTTTGATGACATACAGGCCATTATCAGTATTTTGATTTAACTGCTTATCAAAATGAGGTTCAGAAAAAAAATCATTGCTCGGGTTAATTGCTTCATGACTTAAATGATCGGGATCAGGCTGTTGCCTGCTGTATTGCAGTGCACCAACAGGACAGAGTCTTATACAGGCATCGCAGCCGTTACATTTTTGTTTGCTTATTCTGGGTACCCATGGCCAGTGCAGATTTTCTCTCGTGCTTTCAGGCAGTAATTGTCCTGGAGGAATGGATCTGAATTCGGAGCCATTAAGAGGATCGAGGATCAATAGCTGTTCCCGTAGTTGTCTGCCGCCGCCACGAAAAAAATCTCGCCTTGACAGCTGGGTGCCCCGACTGATGACTGGATCGGTTTTCAGCAGTTTCAGCCATACCTTTGCAGAACGCTGCATGATTTTAAGCTGATTTTTGTTACGTTCCATCAGCAATGTATTGACTTCTTCAAGCCTGGAAAAAAAGTTATCTGATGAGTGATAATGTGGACACGATTGACAATTTCCGATGCTTAACAGCAGGTGTTCAATGCCTGAATTATAAATTTGCAATATTTGCCTGATACCTAAAGAGTGAATACAGGCTAAAGTATCACTGCTTTTGGGTATACTATTATGTTCACAGGCAAACAAAGCAACCATTCGTGCACCCAGTTGACGTGTGATCCAGGGAAACTCGGAATGTATTGCGCCTGAAGGACAGGCTGGAATACATAACCCACAACCATCACAGGCATTAACGTCCATTCCAAGACTGTTCTGATCCAGAATCCAGGCATTAGAAGGACAACTGTCTACACAAAGCTGACAGTCAGAGCGAATATTCTGACTGTGGACACAGAGATCAGCATTAATTTCAGGAATAATCCATTCCTGGTTAAGATTTTCTAATATTGATTTATCAATATACATGGATTTCACCTGTTGGTTGCTACACCATCTCCGGCACCCGTTGCTCCATTAACCCTAAATTACAGGTCCCATACCAGGCATATATTGCATAGGGGCTTCCTCGGGATGATTCTGTCCGGGTTGCATTCGTTGTTCTATTTCTTCAGCGGAAGGTCGGGAGTGGCCGGTTAATAAGGATAGAATGTTTCTGAGTTCTTCACAATAGGCACCGGTTAATGCAGCAATACTGGCAAAGTATTGCGTATCACAACGGCTCATTACTCGTTCACTAAAATTGCCCAGCCAGCGCAGCAGATGCTCATCCATAAATACCGATACCTGTTCCAGAGTCTCCATATCATTATTTTTATCCAGTAACCAGGCAATAAACTGTAGTTGATAAACCAGATGATCATCCGGTCTTTGACGCCAGTTTTTAATTTCCAGGCCATATCGTTGATACCAGCTTCGAACTTCAAACATGGTTTGCTGACAGATAAGTCCATCTTCATCAAGCCATACAGATTCTTCAGGGGATGCAGAAATATTATGGTTTAGATAAATGCTTGCATAATCAGCAGCCAGTTCATCCAGGGTTTGAGTATCAGCATGATGGCATAGGTGAGCCAGTGATTCTTCCAGCAGCAATAAGGCTTCAGAACCCGGTGACTGTTCTGGAATAATGGTCAGACAGAATGGAAAATTGAGTTCTTTAAGATGATGGATGAGCGCCTGGTCCGGTTCATGATCATGTAATGTTGCGAGTATATTCAGGTCTTCAGCAACATGAGTGCGGAACAGGGTTAAAAAATCATCAGTGTCTGATGCTTGCACCGTATGGCTCATTTTAATTTTCCTTTACTATGAGCAACAAAACCAATGGAAGGTTTGGTTAGTTCGATATTAGCCATATTTTTTACCTGTCGGGAAATTGTGTCATTTTTACCAAAAGCAATGGTATTTAAAGAGCCATCCCAGATTTTATCAATAGGACCGATATCCAGAACCCGCATCATACAGGCCATCACGCAATAAGGTTTTCTTCCAGCATCAATTTCATCCACACACATATTACATTTTTTAACGATATTCTCAGATGGATCGTATTGAGGTGCGCCATAAGGACAGGCAGCTTCACAACGACGACAGCCAATACACAGGGTCGAATCTATATCGACAATACCATCTTTTTTGCGCTTAAAAATTGCACCGGTTGGACAAGTGGGCAGACAGGCCGGTTCAGCACAGTGATTACAGGACATATTAACCTTATAGGCAAACACATCAGGATAGGTTCCCCCTTCAATGTATTGGACTCGTCTGAATCGTGGCCCGGGTGCCAGACCATTTTTATCTTTACAGGCAATTTCACAGGCACGACAGCCAATGCAGTCGACATTATTATGTACAAATCCGAGCTGCATGACAGGTTTGACGGGCGTATAAGTCTCCCGTTTGGTACGTTTGACTGCTTCCCGAATTTTCTTGACATCTTTCTTCGTTAACATGTTTTATTCCTTCAAGTCTGATTAATAATCGCGACGAAAAACGTGCGCACGAGAAGTTGCTAATTTATCCCATCCGGGACGATGATCCAGTGAAGATTTTTTCAGATTGCATAATACCGTGTTATATGCAAAGGCGCCGGCAGGACTGGGATTGTCCAGTGTCAGAAAATCAGGATTACCCGCCCTGTCTATACCATTATCATCCAGATCCATCCATACACCTTCATGTAGCACCAGTACACCTGGCCTGCAGCGTTCTGTAACATAAGCTGGTACCACTACTTTTCCCCGTTTGTTCCATAATTCAACAATGTCACCATTTTTAATCTTCAGCTTTTTTGCATCGGAAGCATTGATGGTAACTTCCTGCTCATAAGTTTCGCGCAACCAGGCACAGTTGTTAAAAATGGAATGAGTACGCCAGCGTGGATGTGGAGAAATCAGGTGAAAAGGCCAGTCTTTGATCTTGGATGAATTTAATGATTCCCAGGGTTCAATCCATTTGGGAATTGAAGGGATGTGATAACCGTATTTGGTTTTTTTCCAGTCGCCAATATTGGCAAGTTCTGAACTTAAAATTTCAATTTTTCCAGAAGCTGTTTCGAAGCGTTTGCCCTGTTCAATCTGATCCTGAAAAGCAATATGAGGACGATCCAGTTTGAATTTATAAACCCCTCGCTGTTTAAATTCATTCCATGACATCTCAACATGCTGGTGAGCCATAACCTTGGTTTCCCACCATTCCCGTAAATAGGCTTCATCAACCGCATCATTATTATTAAAATAACTCCTGTCAGCTTTGGGATTGTACGCCTTACCAAATACCTTGCCACCAATGCGCCAGGCCAGCTCAGTAAAAATCTGAAAATCCGTTTTAGACTCACCCATAGGCTCGATAACTTTGGGACGATGGATATAATAATGTCCTTTGTACCAGGGCAGGGCAGTATCATGACGTTCAAAATGGGTTGAAACCGGTAATAAAACATCTGCCCAGAGACCGGATGGCGTGATCGTGGAATCCATACAGACGACCAGTTCAAGCAATTTAATGGCCTGTAGTTCCTTGTTGATGTTGGTGAGCTGGTTTAACCAGTCGGAACCCTGCCAGAAAATACCTTTAATATTGGGTATCTGTCCATCCGTTGCATCCTGACGTGGCCATAAACCGACTTCTTCACGTTTCACATTAGGATAATTCAGTACGCAATGTGCCCAGCGATCAGATTTGATGGCCTGAAACCAGATGTTTGAATACTGGTCATATGGATAAGCAACCGCTTCAGCATGCCAGCCTTTACCTACCCCTTCAGCACAGCCACCAAGCTTACCAATATTACCTGTCATGGCCTGTAAAGCAGCTGCCATACGACTGTATTGCTCACCATAAGCGTTACGTCCAGGTGCCCAGGAGGCCTTTAGAGCCGCAGGTTTGGTGCGGGCATACATAGCTGCAAGCTTAATAATATCTTTTGCTGCAACACCACAGATTTTAGATGCCCATTGAGGTGTTTTTGGCTGGCCATCGTATTTTCCCAGGATATAATCTTTAAAGCTTTCTTTGCCATTAACAGAATTTTTACTCCAGTCAGGCATGGTACCTGAGTCCATACCCTGTACAAACTTATTGATAAAATCCTGATCCTGTAGATCATGAGTAAAAATATAATGTGCCATACCGGCCATCATGGCCGCATCGGTATTGGGTTTTATGGGGATCCACCAGGCATCATAGGCGGCTGCTGAATCAGTATACTGGGGGTCAATCAGTACAAATTTGCAACCGCGCTGTTTAGCCATACGCATATACATGAAAGTATTTCCGCCATGAAAGGTATAAGCAGGATTCCAGCCCCACATGACGATTAATTTTGATTCAGCATAAGTATCATCTTCATTGCCATCATGAATGGTTCCATAGGTCCATTTTGAACTGGCTGTGGTTGCTTCATAGGAAGGTACTGACCAGGAATTTGTACGACATCCAAACATACCAAGAAAGCGTCCCAGCAGACCTTCGATTTGATCAGATTTATGCAGTACACCATAAGATGCACCGGCATAGCTTTGATCCAGCAGAGCTGTATTACCATAGGTTTTTTTAATATAATTCATTTTTTTGACGATAAAATTTAATGCTTCGTCCCATGAAACACGTTTAAATTTGCCTTCACCTCGTTCACCCACACGCATCATGGGATAAAGCAGACGTTCTGCAGAGTATAAACGTTGTCGATATGAGCGGCCTCGCAGGCAGGCTCTTAACTGAGGTTCTTCATTGGAATCCTTTCCAAAATGTCCCCCTTTCTGATAGCGGCCATCATCACTGGAAAGACGTACAATGACATCTTTCCACTTGTGTGCAACCAGCATATGGCGGGAACCGCAATTGTGTGCGCAACTGGTTACGACGGTTTCCAGCTCATCATCTTTGGGATAAGGTTCGTAAGCGAAAGCTTTAGCTTCCCTGGCATATTTAATTTCAATCAGGCCAGTGGCAGCTAAAACGCCTGCACCGCTTGCGGTACCTTTTAAAAAAGAGCGCCGCGTTAAATTCAGGCGTTGCTGCAGCTTGTCGATGCTTTCTTTCATAGTCATAGTTTGTTTCCTTTACGCCAGTTTTATTATTTATTGGAGACTTTGTGTTGTTTTATCTGGAATCTGGGATTGGATTCTGTGGGTCGACCTTTTGCCCATTCAGGAGTTTCCTTTGCCATACCCGGCCAGCTATGTCGAGGATAGGGGTTGGATATTCGATACCATTGACGTCCTCCGTGACACCCGAAACAGACATCAGAATTTTCTTTTCCGCTGGTTTCAATGGCTTCTGGATTCAGGAAGTTTACCTGGTGGCGATTGGTTCTAACCCCGTTATGACAGAGCAGACAGTTATTTTGAAATAAATCCCTGGAGGTATTCCAGTGTGATGGTAATCCCATACGCTTATAATCCGGGAATGCTCCGTGGCACATCAGACAAACTTCGGGATTAACTGATTTGCGCAAGGTAAAATGTTTGTTTGTTATATCAGGAGGAATCACTGCTTCTTCACGAGGATTTTCACCCTGATGACAGGTAGTACATTTCATTTTCATCAGTTTTTTAGCCAGAGGTGTGATTAAATGGCGGCGGTGAAAGGTTTCCTGTGAGCCTTCATAAGTTGTCAATGTTTGATACCAGGCCAGAGCTGATTCGCTTTTAACACCCGCAGGTGATATTGTTCTTACCTTTCTATCAATAATTTCCTGGTGACAGCTTAAACACTGTTCATTTGTGGCGGAGTTGATGGATGGTGAAAAGTGTACTGAATCCCAGAGTGAACGATAATAATCGGCAGGATGTTTTTCTTGATCTGCCGAGATTGTCATTGTACATAACGACATAACAATAAGGGACAGGTATTGATAATATCTGTTCATTTTTTTTGGCCTCAGGCTGCTAAATTAGTCATCGATAGATATATGATTGTCGGATTATTTTATATTAAAAAGAAAATATACTCGTACCATTAAAAAAAGTGCGTCCCTGCACATAGAATGGAACTTCCCTGTTCCAGAAATAAGGCGCTATTTCCAGGTTTTCTTGCCGTTCATGCCAGACATACCGTTCATGCCATTCATTCCTGACATACCGTTCATGCCATTCATTCCTGACATACCGTTCATGCCATTCATTCCTGACATACCGCTCATGCCTGTTGCGGGATAAAAGAAGATCTGTCCCTGAGGTGTGATTTTGAAGTAGCCACTCATGCCAGACATACCGCCCATTCCAGACATACCGTTCATGCCAGACATACCATTCATACCGTTCATGCCAGACATACCGTTCATGCCGTTCATGCCAGACATACCGTTCATGCCGTTCATGCCAGACATACCATTCATGCCGTTCATGCCAGACATACCCCGCATTGCTGGACGCCATACCCATCGACCAGCCATGCCGTTCATGCCAGACATACCGTTCATGCCGTTCATGCCAGACATACCGTTCATGCCGTTCATGCCAGACATACCGTTCATGCCGTTCATGCCAGCC
>JALVAL010000111.1 GCA_027011205.1 Gammaproteobacteria bacterium | reverse complement strand
ATAAAAGACTTACTGACAAATTTATAAGAATATAGTAAAATTCGTCTTCCAAAAAATATGAGTTAATTAATCGGGTAATCATTATGGGCAAACCAGATACTTCACATCTTCCTTACGAAAGTTCATTTGTGCCGGAAATCCTTACAGAGGATCACCGGATCAAGTTTGCCTGTCATCCCGGCGTTTCCTGTTTTAATGCCTGCTGTAAACAGGCTGATGTTATGCTGGCTCCCTATGATGTTATTCGTTTAAAACATAAGCTGGGCATATCTTCTGAGGAATTTCTTAAAAACTATACCGTGCCCTGGGAAATGGATAGTGATGGTATTCTCGGAGTTAAACTGAGAACGACGGAAGACAAGGCCTGCCTGTTAATGGATGACAGTGGCTGTACAGTTTATGAAGATCGTCCCGCTGCCTGCCGCTATTATCCTTTTGGATTAATGGGAGTAAAGCACACTGAGGCTAAAACGGATGAGCAAAATTATTTCCGTATTGAGGAAGAGCATTGTAAAGGGCATCTGGAAGAGAGTTTTCTTCCCGAGACAAAAGAAATTACCTTACATGAATACCGTCAGAGCCAGGGGGTAGAAGAATTCGATAAGCATAATCTGGACTGGATCCGTTTGATGCTGAAAAAGAAATCAGCAGGGCCATCAGTAGGAACACCTTCTGTTGAGAGTCTGCAGGTATTGTTTATGGCCACTTATGATATGGATCGTTTCAGACGTTTTGTTACCAGTCCGAATTTTAAAAAGGTTTATGCCCTGGAACAGGAAACCTGTGATGAAATCGAAAATGATGATATTGCCTTATTAAAATTCGGTTATCGCTTTTTAAAACAGGTTCTGTTTGGTGAAAAAACCATTGATTTAATTGAAGATGAAGTAAAAAAACGTTCTGAAGAACGTAAAGAGATCTGGGATTTACGCCATAAACTGGAAATGGAACAGGCCCAGTTAAATGATCCCCGCTATGATCCTGAAGTGATGGGAGATGAAGTGATGCGTGATGATATGCTCAAGGAAATGGAACAGACTAAACAGGCAGAGCAGGATAAAAATAAGGAATAAAGCAGAATGCTTCTTAACCAGCAAACTGATTTTTCTTCCGTATCAAAAATCAGGATTGCCATCATTTCTGATACCCACAATGACCTGGCCCCGGAGATTATTCAAACTATTACAGAATGTGATATTGCTGTTCATGCCGGTGATATTGGCTGTAGTGATGTATTAGCAACGATGCAGCCGCGATGGGGTCATATAATTGCCGTTGCCGGCAATAATGACAAGCCATATTTATGGGAATTTAAAGACTGGAATCTGGTGAAAAACCTCCCTCATCATATTGATCTGGTTGTTCCCAGTGGCCAGATATCGATAGAACATGGCCATCTTCACGATATGTATAAGCCGTCTCATAGTGATTTGAGAGCCGCACATCCAGACTCACGTCTGGTAATTTATGGTCATACTCATATTGAGGTTATTGATACCGACAATCCTCAGCAGCATGTTTTAAATCCCGGAGCTTCTGGTTATACTCGTAATAAAGGCGGGCCGTCAAGTATTATTTTAAGCATAGATGGTGACAACTGGGATTATCAGGTTCTGAAATTTTCTTCGTAGATTCCGGAGTATTAATCCATTATTTTACCTTTGGTAATACTTTGTCCAGATAGAAATAACCAAAAATAGCTGATAAAGTTGAACCAGTCAGAATACCTAAACGATCATTCATAAGATTAGTTGCTGAACCACCCTGTTCAAAGGCCAGCGAGCCAATAAACAGGCTCATGGTAAAACCGACACCGCAGACAAAAGCAAGACCATAAACCTGCTTCCAGTTGATATTGGAGGGGAGTCTTGCTATACCGAGTTTAACAGCGATAAAGCTGAACAGAAAAACACCAATCTGTTTTCCGAAAAAAAGTCCCAGAATAATACCCAGGGGTACCGGTTCCAGTAAAGAATTAAGACTTAAACCCTGCAGAGAAACCCCGGCATTAAAAAAAGCAAAGACTGGCATAATAAAAAAAGTCACACTATTGCGTAAATCATGCTCAAGGTTTATCAGAGGAGATGAGTTATCGGTATTTGATCTTTTTAAAGGAATAAAAAATGCCAGCATTACTCCAGCTAAAGTGGCATGTACACCGGATTTTAAAACTGCAACCCATAGAATGATCCCGATTAAAACATAGGGGGTAATCTTGCGTACGTTTTGAAAATTTAACAATGCCAGAAACAGCAGACAGCCACTGGCCACAGCCAGACTGAATACAGACAGACCACTGGTATAAAAAACGGCAATAATAATAATGGCTCCCATATCATCCATAATGGCCAGTGACACTAATAATATTTTAAGTGAGGCAGGAACCCGTTTGCCAAATAGAGACAAAATACCCAGTGCAAAGGCAATATCTGTTGCAGTAGGTATAGCCCAGCCTTCCAGTGCAACAGGATTGTTCCAGTTGATAATAGCGTAAATAATACCGGGACATATCATGCCGCCTAAAGCAGCAATAGCCGGTAGAACAATATTTTTGGGTCTGGATAATTCACCTTCAACCAGTTCTTTTTTTAATTCCAGACCAATGAGTAGAAAAAAGATAGCCATCAAACCATCGTTTATCCATAATACCAGTGGTTTGGCTATTTCCAGAGTACCAATGCGGACTTCAACTGGGATATTCAGTAATTTACCGTATAGTTCATGTACAGGAGAATTTGCTGATACCAGGGCAAGAACAGCAGCAATAAGCAATAATATACCACCCGCGCTGTCTTTTTTTAAAAACTCACGCAGATAACGTAAAATGAAATTTCCCTGGCCTGGCATTAAAGGTGTCCGATAATAGAGAGCTTATTATTAAGAACTAATCTTTACAACTTATGCGTATTTGATTTGTCTGAAATATGATTCATTGATAGATAGTTTACCGTTATTTTATGCTGAATCCAATACGAAACATCAGTATTTACAGAGCGTTTGGGTGAGTCTGTTTTTTAATGCTATAGCCTGTGGATAAGTCTGTGAATAAACTTTGTGTAAATAGACTATTAGTCCATAAATCAGGGCTTTATGACATTTATATGACCTGGGGCTGTAATAAATCGATATAAAATAAATCCTTATAAAACAACAGGATAGTTAAATATTATGGATTGTCTATTGACAACAATGAAAATTATTAAAGATATGGATAACTTTTTGTTGTTTAAAGACAACTATTGGATAACTTTTAATAAAACAGAATGACCGGTCAAATTAATAAGCTGAAATACCTTCTTAAGGAATGCTTTTGCAGTATTCTGTTTACACTGCTTTGCCTGTTGTATAGCTCTGCAGGCTATACCCGGACGGTAGAAAGCGTCGATCCAGCCAGGCCTGTAGTTGAGGTAAAAATTAGTGGTCTTGATAAGGAATTAACCGAACAGGTACAGGAATACCTGGAAATAAAAAAGTACGCTGCATTGCCTGGTTTAACTGAACAACGTTTACAGCAACTGCATTCCCGGGCAACACAAAATATTAAACAGGCCATGCGTGCCTGGGGATATTACAATAGTCAGGTTCAGGGGCAATTGCAGAAGAATCAGCAGGGACAATGGCGGGCAAGTTATCATATTATACCGGGTCAACGTGTTAAAGTGACTCAGGTTGATGTGAAATTGGGCGGAGAAGGCAAAGATAACAAAGAAATACAGGCTATCTGTGCTCAATTTGCTATTCACAAAGGTGATTTTCTGGATCAGGAGCAGTATGAAGATGAAAAATATCGATTACTCAGCCGGATTGGAAATCGGGGTTATACGGATGCACAGTTTATAAAAAAACAATTGTTAATTGACCCTCAAAGTAATAGTGCTCAGATTTCTTTAGTGATTGAGCCGGGACCACAATATTTTTTTGGTGAATTCCGTTTTCATCAAACTATATTAAATAAAAATTTTGTACAGAAGTTTGCCAGTCAGATTAAACCGGGGACACCCTTATCTCAGCAGGATCTTCTTAACTTACAGCAATCACTGGTTAAAAGCGGTTATTTTTCACTGGTTGATATAAAGCCTGAATTTACTGAAGTGGAGGATCAGAAGGTACCGGTAGATATTAATCTGACTCCGGCCAAACGCCATAAACTTTCTTTTGGTCTGGGTTATGATACAGATATTGAACTGAATACTACGTTTCGCTGGCAAAATCGCTTACTGAATTCTTATGGGCATTATAGTGATGTGCTATTAAAACTTTCTGACAAAAAAAGTTCTTTAAGAGGTACCTGGTGGATGCCTGTTGGTGAGCCTGGTACTGACAAGATTGGTATCACTTCGAAATTTGAAACAGAAAAAACAGATGATACGTCAAGGGATACCTTTGATCTGGAAGCTGCCTGGGTGTTTAAATGGCAGGACTGGCATTCCAAACTATTCACTGAATATAAATTTGAGCATTTTGAAGCAGGTGATCAACCTGAAACTACGGCACGGCTTTTTTCCATAGGTGGGCGTATGGAAGGTATGTTTATTGAAAATAAGTCCTATCCAAAAAAAGGCTGGTCTGCTTATGCGGAGCTAAGAGGTGCCCCCCAACTTATCTGGTCAGATACCCGTTACCTGCGTCTGCATCTAAAGTCCCGACGATTATTTCCTGTCGGAGAGAAAGGCCGTTTTATCCTGCGAGGTGAAATTGGACTGGCTAATGTGGATAAT
>JALVAL010000110.1 GCA_027011205.1 Gammaproteobacteria bacterium | reverse complement strand
ATCCAAATTCCCTGCGTTTTTTTGCCGGGGGCGATCAAAGTGTTCGAGGCTATAACTGGAAATCGCTGGGTCCGAAAGATAAAACCGGCCAGGTAGTGGGCGGTAAAAATGTCCTCAGTGGTTCGCTGGAATATAATTATCAAATCCAGGAGAAGTGGCTGGCCGCAGTTTTTCTGGATACTGGTGATGCCTATAATAGTCGACTTGATAAACTCTATTATGGTGCGGGTTTTGGTGCCCGCTGGTTATCTCCGGTTGGTATGATCAGAACGGATCTGGGCTGGCCGATAAATGAAGATAATAAACAAACCAGACTGGGTTCAATGGTTTTTTATCTGGGCTTTGAGGTCAATTTGTGAAAATTATACGCCGCTTGCTTATATGGTCTTTTTTGCTGATATTGATGACTTTATCAGTAGTATTATTTTTGGTGTCGACTCAACAGGGGAGTCAGTGGATTCTGGAAACAGCGAGTCAGTTTTCTGGACAGTCATTTCAATTTCATAGTATTCAGGGCAATTTACTTAAAGGGTTTAAGATTAATGAAGTTCAATACCGGGATCAACAAATACACTTTCAGGCAAAAGAAATAGAGATTGGCTGGCAATATCGGGCTCTGTTTCAGTCTCAGCTACTAATTAATAACGTAAATATCAATGACGCTGAACTCAGCTTCAATCAGCTGAAAGCACAGGAAAATATATCCAGTACTAAAAAAGAACTTCCCGTTGAGCTGGAAACAGAATCGTATCTGGCACAAATAGAATTACCTTTTGATCTGCTTATTCAAAAAATTAACATCCATAATTTTCAGTTTTTACAGGCAGAACATTTACCGCTAATTTTGAACAGTGGCGTATTTTCGTTCAGTATGCTGGCTCATCAACAGAATATAAATCAACTGCTTATACCCGTTAAATACAATGTATTATTTTCAATCAATGAATTGACAGGAGTATTTGATGGACATGATTTATTTGCTAAGGGCCGTATTGAACTAATTGATGGTCATCTGAATGTTGATCAGCTTAGCTTTCATAGCGGTCAGACAAGCATTGACATTAATGGTGTGATTCAACAGCAAATGGATTTGAAATGGGAAATTAATATACCTGATATAGCAGCCTTTTCCAGTGTTGTTAAAGGTCGTTTAAAAAGTCGGGGGCAGGTATCAGGCCCTGTCTCTGAAGTAAAAATAAAGGCCCTGATAAACGCGCATAAACTGCTTTATGATGGGGTTAAAATTGACCGCTTTAATATGACAGTCAATGGCAATATTAATAAGCAGGTCCTGGATATACAAACCATTTTAGCAGAACAGGAAATACAGTTGAATGCAATCGGTGCGTATCAGTTAAAAACCCATAGCTGGGAAGGTCATCTGCTTCATTCTTCTGTTAAAGATAAATTACTGGGCTTATGGTCTCAGGGAATGGTATCGAAAAAACAGTCAGCTATTCTTAAACTTTCTGCTGCACAATTTGTGTTGCAGAACTACTGTCTGAAAAAAGCCCGCTCACGTGTCTGTTCCAATGTAAACTGGTGGTTGAATGCTGCCCGAACATCCACTGCGGAGCTGGTTTTTAAACAGCTTCCTGCTTCCTTATTAAAACCCTGGTTGCCTGAAGATTTAAAAAGCCTGCAGGGACAGATAAACGGACAACTGAGTATCCGGGAAAAGGATGTACTACTGGGTAAGCTGAACTTAAATCTGAGTAATGGGCAAACGATTTATCGTCTTAATCAGGATACTCAGGTCGCGTTGAAATTTCAGCAGTTTAAACTAATGGCTCAAATGAAACCGCAGCAATTATCTGCTCAGTGGTTTTTAAAAACCGAACAGCATGGTCTGGAAGGCAGTATTGATATTGAACGAAGCTCGCTTGAAAAAGATCCAGCCAGAGCATCGTTAAAAGGTGTTTTAAAAATGAATATAAAAGAGCTTGGACTCTTTAAATTATTCAGCCCGGAAATTGACGAACTAGAGGGACAAATGAATGCTGATTTAAAATTTGGAGGGACTTTATCACAACCTGAAATTACCGGTCAGGCTGAACTGGGGGTGCAAAAGATGAGTATTCCGCTACTGGGCCTGAAACTGGAAAATACCAGTATTCAACTTCAGGGGAAGAATGGTTCCGTTATAGATATCAATGGCCAAACTCAGTCCGGCAAAGGCTCGCTGATAATGACAGGAAAAAGCCATATAAATAAACTGGATGACTGGACCGTTAATTTAAAATTGACTGGAGAAAATTTTCTGTTAATGAATACTCTGGAGTATCAGATTTATATTTCACCTCAACTGCATCTGGATCATACCAATAAAGGTCTGTCACTCAATGGAGAGGTGTTGATTCCAAAAGCGGAAATTGTTTTAAATGAACTCCCGGCGAATGTAAAACGAGTGTCATCAGATGCTATTGTTGTAGGTGAAGAAAAGTCTTCACCTCTGGCTGTCAATATGAACATTCTATTAAAAATGGGTAAGGATGTTCATATTAAAGCTTTTGGTGTGAATACCTGGCTTGATGGGCAGATGCAGGTAAGACAACTTCCTAATAGACTGGCTACAGCCAATGGTGAATTACTCACCCGGGATGGTACTTTTAGAGCCTATGGGCAATATCTTAATATTGAACAGGGGCGTCTATCCTATAGCGGGGGCTATCTTAATGAACCTGGTTTGAATATTCGTGCCAGTAAGGATGTTAATGATATTACTGTTGGTGTCATGGCAACGGGTACTGCAAATAATCTGGATGTGTCAACTTTTTCCTCACAGCCGGGTCTGAGCAGTAAAGATATAGCCTCTTTATTACTGCTTGGGCAAACCAGTGATAATATGAAAAATTCACGAATTTATGCGGGTACAGAAATAACGGATAAACTCAGTGTAGGTGTTAATGCCGGTGCCGGTGATGAAAGCAGTGAAGTGTCTGTACGTTATTCATTACGAAAAAATCTACATTTAGAGGGCACCAGCAGTGCGGAAAAAAGTGGTGCTAATATTATTTACACCATAGAATTTGAGTAACTACTCTGGTCAAAAAATTTGTGTTATGGATAATGGATGTTCATTCCAGAAAAGAGGTATAATTATGACCGTTTTCAGGATATTATTTGTTGCTTTACTACTGCCCTCTCTGAAATGTTTTAAATGTTGTTCTGGAAATTATCCCAGGCAATTTGAATGATTTGAGTGAGTTCTGCAGGTTTGGATGTGGTTGACTGAGTGATCAGGATATTTTCAAACAGAGACTGAACTTTTAAAGCATTTTCTGAAACAGTTACCCCTTCCCACTGTTGTTTTTTATGTTCTTTTGCCAGTTTGGCATAAGTGGCGGCAATCATATTATAGGCAGCTCTGAGATTACCTTTTTGAGCATGGCCATTGACTTTGTACATGATATCCCGGGTATGTTTTTCCATTTCTGCAAGTGACTGGGCTTTAAGTAGCTGAGTTTGTAATTGAACAAATTCTTTTTGCCTGAACGGTTTTTGCCTGTGTTTTCGGGTACTGGTTTTGTTAATAATAGATCGTGTAAAATTTTTAGAGAAAAAGTGTCGGGCACCGCGTTTACTGGATCCGGAGCAGCCCTGATTAGTAAATTCAACAGTACCATCAGCCTGTACACATTGAGAAATGGTAACCGCCTGAATGTTATTGCTGGCAAGCAGTGCCGGTAAAATAAAGAAAACACTTAAAGACTTCATTTTATACAGATACTCTAATTTCTGAAATAAATTGGTGACCATTTTTTCGGAAAGGTGAAAATTGCATATACCTCAGCGTGTGATTAGCACAGACTGTGGTATATCTTAACGTTGGTAATAGTTACGGTTTTATATAATTATAGCTTATTATTTATCCTGTACTTTAATGGATGCAGCCCTGGCTACAGAAATAGCTACTTTGTCACCTACTTTAACTTTTTTAAGATTTGCAGGATTCTGAGGTCTGAAAGTTTTGCTATTACCCTGTTTATCTTTAAGTGTAACAACATTATGCTTAAGATCAATGTTGCTGATGGTTACTACGATGGTTTTTGCAGCAGCAACTACACCGCCTGGTTTGGCACCTTCAGGCGTGCGTTCAAAAATGCTTTCTGCTTCTTCACCCATCTTAATGGCATCAGGGCCAAAGGCTTTTATCTGTATGGTTTCCGCATAGTTAACATTTATAATATCACCTATATGCAGCTGATCAAAATTTCTGGCACCTGCGCCAACTTCAACCTTTTTTGTGAAACCCGAACGATCTTTAAGCATGACCCAGCGTTCATCCTTATTAATTTCCAGAACTTCCAGTTGCTGTTCTTCAAGAATATTTTCAGTTGCAGAGGGCATTTGCTTGTCTGCTAAAGCGATATTTGATACGAAAAGCGCCGCAATTGCTGAAGTAACAATAAATTTTTGTTTCATTCCTGATTCCTTTAATTGAAATTAGTCTTGGATGCATTATTATATCTAAGACTAAATAATGCACGATTCAAGCTAAACTATCAATAAAGCTCCTGTAAATATTCAATATAAGTCCTTTTATGTTGCAATAATGAGAGTTCAGTCCGTGCAAAGTTTGACTTAATGTATGACAGTTAAGTTATTACTCTCAGTCCTTGTTTTATGGCGTGTAATAGTGTATTAGTTTGTTTTTAAATAGTACGTAATAATATAGATTTTATCAATGTAGGAATATATGGCGATTCAAACAGAGAAAGTTTTGACACATAATCTGGCAATTGGTATGTATGTTTCGGCACTGGATCGTCCCTGGCTGGAAACAGATTATATTCTGGAAGGTTTTTATATTGAAACTATTAAAGATATAGAAAAACTGGAGCATTTATGTCAGTTTGTTTCTATTGATGTTGAGCTGACCAAACAAAAAATTAACTATAAGAGTCAGACAGAACCCTCTCTTTTTTCAAAAATCAAAACCATTGCCAATACCGATATTAAAGATCTGACATTTAGTCGAAAATCAAAGCGGCAGAATATTCGTAGAGAAGACAATCAGTATAAAAAAACGACTAGTTTTGCTAAAGAATTTCGAACTGCCAATCAATTGTACAAAGATATTACTATTACCGCGAATAATTTGTTTACCAATGCACATGCCGGCACAAATATTGATATATTAACGGTAAAACGTACAGCTACTGCTGTTGTTGATAGTGTTGTGCGTAATCCTGATGCCTTTCTCTGGTTGACGCGCTTACATGAAAAAGATACTCATTCGCATAATCGTTCATTAAGAACCTCAATCTGGGCTATTGCTTTTGCCCGCTACCTCGGGCTGGAAAAGGAAAAGATGAATAATCTTTCCGTTGCTCTATTGTTGTGTAATATTGGTAAGGCAAACTTATCCAGGGAACTACTGGAAAATGAAGATATGCTGGAGGGTGAGGAATTACAGGAATATCAGAAACACGTGGATCTGACTCTGGATGCTCTGAAAATTATGGGCCGGACACCGCAGGCTATTATTACCATTATCCGGGCACATTGTGAACGCTTTGATGGTACTGGTTATCCAATGGGTCTTATGGAAAATGAAATTCCATTTCTGGCACAGGTAGCAGGACTGGTAACCTATTATGAAGAAATTACTAATCGCAGAGTGCTGGAAAATTCACTGGATCCCACTCGAGCAGTTGAACATTTGTATAAATTGCGGGATAAAAAATTTATGGCTGAACTGGTGGAAGAGTTTATCTGTTCTATTGGTATCTATCCGGTAGGTTCCATTGTGGAACTGAATTCTAAAGAAATTGCTATAATTGTTGAGCAGCACAGTAAGAATCAGTTATTACCCCAGGTGCTGATTTTGCGGGATATTAATCGTCAGCCGGTTACCTTGTATAAAGTACTGGATTTGTATGACATTAATAAAACTGCTGAAAAAGTGCGACCCAAAATTATTAACACCTATTCTTTAGGAGCGTTTGGGATTAATGTGGATGAAATTACTCAGGGTTTAAAACGTGCTGTTACCGGTGATAGTACAATTAATGATAAAGCCTGGGATATTAAAACCTTACTAAAAAAGGTAGTCTCTTAAGATTAAATAAAATGAAATTTATAATTGTTATATTCTCATTAATCATATTATCTGCCTGTCAATCAACTCAAATTCGTTCAGAAGGACGTTATATAGAAGCTGATACAGGGGCTACTATTGAAATCCTTCAGCCTTTAACGGTTCATCCGAACTCTGCCAGAGTCTTTCTTCAAAATGGAGAACCGCAACCACAGGGGCGTTTAGACCTCTATGAAGTAAGTTGTGAAGTGGAAATTAACACGATTTCTGAACAGCCTCAAACAATTGCTCCAGGGTTGTTCAGAATAATGTCTATTGTGCAGGATGAGAGTCCGATAGTGTTTTTGCAGCCATTGAAAGTGGCTGCTATTGGTGTAGTATGGGGGAATTCAGATTCGCCCGTAGATATTAAGCGTTTTTATCGGTTTAAATTACAGGCTGTTGATAAAAATTCCAAATCCCAGGTTCGTTCTATTACCTGTAGGGGGGCACAGTCTGAACCCTATAATGCAGAACTTCCCAGTTTAGAAGAAATGCGTCAGGCCAGCGGTTCCTATTTACGTTTTAATCTATAACATGGGCGGTTGATGCTTTAGGCTCATCCGTTTATACTCAATAAATTCAACCTAATTTGAAGGAAACCTGTCATTATGTCAGTTAAAGCCAACCATTCATTTTTAATCAGATTACTTCTTGTCAGCGGAAGCTGTTTTGTTTTGTTCAGTAATGCTCAGGCTGTTAATATGCAGTATTTAAAATACAGCCCGGTCAGTGAATTTACTGATACTGATTTTGAGTTATTACAGACCACCGGTGTGCAGGCCTTAAATGAGTATAAAAATGGTCAGATGTCGGAATGGAAAAATGAAGAAACTGGACATTCTGGAACAATAACTCCATTAGATACCAGTGAAATTAATGGTTATAATTGCAGAAAAACCAGAATAAGCAACCATACTCAGGAAAAAGATGGTCAGGCAGTTTTTACATTTTGTAAAATTGACGGGCATTGGAAAATATTAAAATAAAAACTCAGGATATTATTATTCTGGCTATGGAGCCTGTTTTATCTGCCTGCCCAGGCACAGGAAGTGAATGTGGTTGCCAATATATGGCCACCCTATGTCGATGATTCCCTGCCTGATGGAGGCCTGGCTATGAAAATTGTGAAAACCGCCTTCCAACGTGCAGGCTATACCCCTAATATACGCATAGAAAAATGGGAAAAAGCGCTGGCTGGCTCAAAACTGGGTGTTTATGATGTAGTTGGGGCGGTCTGGAAAACCCAGCAGCGAAAAAAGAAACTAAGGTTTAGCCAGCCTTATTTAAAAAATAATATTGTTTTTGTGGCCAATGCAAAATCTCAGTTTGAATATAATAAAC
>JALVAL010000109.1 GCA_027011205.1 Gammaproteobacteria bacterium | reverse complement strand
CCTCTGGAGGAGGATGATTTACCCGGTTCATTTTCAGCCCACCGTCAGGATAATTTTGATATTGAACAGGTTAATCTGAATAATGATGCTATCTCGCATGCAAAAAAAGCTGATGATCGTGAACTGGTGGATGGTGTTTATATCAACACTAAACGGGTTATTCGTCACAACAGCTATGAGCGTACAAACAGTCCTGAACGTACAAACAGTCCTGAGCCTTCAGAGACTGCAAACAGCTTAGAGCAGAATCTCAATATTGCTCAGAATACCATTCCGACTTTTAAGACCCGGACTCCCGCTCAGTCGGAGCCTTTGGAAACTAAAGCCCGGACTCAAACAGCACAGCCAGCGCCGGAAACAGCTATACCATCCGAACCCGATGAAAAAAATACCGCAGAACCAGAACAGGCCAGACAAACTGCAGCACCTGAATCAGACACTGCAGTTATAGATATAAGCACACCAGCTTATGAGCTGGAAGATGATTTATTCAGTGCCGCTAAACAAAATATCCATATTGTTGCAGTACCTTTGCCAGAGGGCGTAGAAGATCTGATTATTTCTCATACCATTCTGGCAAAAGATGAATATTTTAGCGCAGTCCAATTATTTAAAGCATTTAGTAATGCAGGTCTGCAATACGGGGAAATGAATATTTTCCATTTTCCCGGTGATGACAGTGCTGAACCTTTTGCATTGTTCAGTGTAGCGAATATTGTTGAACCAGGTACCTTTGATCCTGATTTTGCCAGCGATTTTACAACACCGGGAATTTCCCTGTTTATGCGTCTGCCTTCCAGTATGGATAACTATAAGGCTTACGACAAACTGGTTGAAGTTGCTCGGCATCTGGCAAATGAGTTAAATGGAGAATTATGCGATGAGACTCGCAGTCAGCTAACCAGACAATCCATTTCCTATAAAAAAGAGCAGATCCGGAAACTTAATTTTAATATTGCCAAAGCAGAACGACTGGCCAGGATGAGACATTAATGGCTTCAGAAAAAATGACTGAAGAGAACAATGTCCGGGACCAGATCAACATCTTAAAAGAACAGCTCAACTATCATGCTCATCGTTATTATCTACTGGATGACCCGGAAATACCGGATGCTGAGTATGACCGGTTATTTCGTCGTCTTGAAACACTGGAACAGCAGTATCCGGATTTAGCGACCCTGGACTCACCCACTCAGCGTGTCGGTGGGCAGATCCTGGAACATTTTAAACAGGTAGCCCATCAAATCCCTATGTTGTCCCTGTCCAATGCCTTCAGTGAGCAGGAAATCTTTGATTTTGCTCAGCGCATTGATGATTTGCTGGAACATGAAAATTTTAATATCGTGGCCGAGCCAAAACTGGACGGACTGGCCATCAGCCTTAGATATGAGCAGGGAATATTAGTACAGGCTGCGACACGGGGTGATGGACAAACTGGAGAGGATGTTACGCAAAACGTTCGTACTATCCAGTCGGTGCCGCTTAAACTGATAAATAATGACTATCCGCAGGTGCTTGAAGTGCGCGGTGAAATCTTTATGCCTAAAGGTGGTTTTAAAAAGCTTAACGAAATACAGCTTAAAAATGGAGATAAAGCATTTGCTAATCCCAGAAATGCAGCTGCAGGGAGTCTTCGACAACTGGATTCCAGAGTCACTGCAAGCCGTCCTCTGGCCATGTACTGTTATGCACTGGGATTGGTAGAAGGAGAGCATGCAGACAACCCGATAAAAACAACACATAGTGATATACTGCAGCAGCTGCAACACTGGGGACTGTCGGTCAGTCCGGAAATAAAACGGCTGGAAAACTGCCAGCAATGTATAGTTTATTATCAGAATATTATGCAGCGCCGGTCTGATCTGCCCTATGAGATTGACGGTGTGGTGTTTAAAGTCGACAGTATTGCTCAGCAGCAGAAAGCCGGTTTTATATCTCGAGCTCCCCGTTGGGCTATTGCTTATAAGTTTCCTGCCGAAGAAGCCATTACCAGACTAATGGGTATTGATGTACAGGTGGGCCGAACCGGTGCTTTGACGCCTGTTGCCCGACTCAAACCGGTATTTGTTGGCGGTGTCACGGTGACTAATGCCACCCTGCATAATCAGGATGAAATTGATCGTAAGGATATACGAATCGGAGATACGGTTATTGTACGCAGGGCAGGGGATGTTATTCCTGAAGTGGTCGGGCCAGTATTGTCCAGACGACCTGAAAATACTGCGCCGTATATTTTGCCGGATCATTGTCCGGTATGTGGGAGTGTGGCTGAACGGGTAGACGGGGAAGCAAAATCCCGCTGCACAGGCGGGCTATACTGTCCCGCACAGCGAAAGGAAGCTATCAAGCATTTTGCCTCACGCAAAGCCATGGATATTGATGGCCTGGGCGATAAGCTGGTGGAACAACTGGTGGAGGCTGGACTTATTCATGATGTTTCCAATCTGTACCAGCTATCCCTGAAACAAATCAGTGCTCTGGAAAGAATGGGACCGAAGTCCGCAGAAAATTTAATTCAGGCAATAGAAAACAGTAAATTAACCACTTTATCACGTTTTATTTATGCCTTAGGCATTAGAGAAGTAGGCGAGGCTACTGCTCTGGCACTGGCTAACTATTTTAAAACACTGACGGCCATACAGTTAGCAACTGAGGAAGAACTGCAGGAAGTCGCGGATGTGGGTCCGATAGTTGCTCATCATATTGTCACCTTTTTTGCTCAGACACATAATCAGGAAGTTTTAACAAAACTGCTGGGCGCTGGAATTCACTGGCCGAAAATTTTTATTAAAGATAAAGATGCCTTGCCTCTGGCGGGTAAAACAGTGGTTCTAACCGGTTCCCTGGCGGTTATGGCCCGAAATGAAGCTAAAGCAAAATTAATAGAGCTGGGTGCTAAAGTCAGCAGCAGTGTTTCTAAAAAAACGGCTCTGGTCATTGCCGGTGAAAAAGCCGGTTCGAAATTGACTAAAGCACAGGAACTGGGCATTGAGATCATGGACGAAGCACAAATGCTCGAGCTTTTTAATCAGGGATAATAGTGCAGTTTATAGTGTAACGGATTTTACCTCCTGCTGGACTGAATATGTCAACTCAGCTTAAATTACTTATTATTACTATTGTTCTAAGCTTTATTAGCATGACATCTCAGGCTGCTTCTGAAATTAACCTGAGCCGATCCCGTTTAATTCAACTGGCCCATTCAATTGAAACAGGCGATAGTTTTAGAAAATACGATTTTTTACATATTGCCCTGGAGCAGATGTACAATGTCTACGCCGCTGAAGCTGAAAAAGCATCGCGTAATGTTCCGGATAATGCCAAAAAAAGAGCTAAGGTGTTTCGCTGGCAATATTCCAGTTATCGTTATCTGGATTCCATAGAATACGCAATCGTTCTACTGGATGAACAGGAAAGTCCTGACTTTTTTATCAATCCGCAGAATAAAATTATTGTATTGTTCAACGATCAGCCACCGGTTATTATCTCCGGCCCCAATAATGGAGCCAATAAATTAATAGAAAAGAATATTGTTGATGAATTTTGTTTATTATATGATTGTTCAGACTATTTTAAAAAAACAGAACATCAGACCATAAATCAGACAAATACTCCTGACTCTGAATTTTCCGGCTCCTGGATGATAAAAAGGAATTTTAAAGGGGC
>JALVAL010000108.1 GCA_027011205.1 Gammaproteobacteria bacterium | reverse complement strand
GGTATAAATTACGTACTGGAAAATCACGCTGTTCCAGTATCGCCATCATGGTTTCGCCTACTGCACCTGTCGCACCAACGACAGCAACATCATATTCTTTAGTCATTTTTCTATTCCTGGCTTGTTAAATTTTAAGCTTTTAATGCAGCAACTACTGCATCACCCATTGCTTCTGTACCTACTTTAATATCACCATCAGTAAATATATCTGCAGTTCTTAAATTCTGATTCAATACCTCATTAACTGCCTGCTCTACTTTCAGCGCCAGATCTTCTGCACCCAGTGAATATCTGAGCATCATGGCGACCGATAAAATAGTCGCTAAAGGATTAGCGATATCCTGACCAGCAATATCCGGTGCTGAGCCATGGATGGGTTCGTACATACCTTTTTGATTTTTATCCATAGAAGCAGATGGCAGCATACCTATCGAACCGGTCAGCATAGCCGCACAATCCGATAAGATATCACCAAACATATTAGTGGTTACCATAACATCAAACTGCCTGGGTGCTCGTACTAACTGCATGGCTGCATTATCTACATACATATGACTGAGTTCAACGTCCGGATAGTGCTTACTAACCTGTTCAACGACCTCCCGCCATAATTCTGTACATTCCAGCACATTGGCCTTATCCACAGAACACAGACGCTTATCACGTTTCATAGCCGTTTCAAATGCCACATGAGCAATCCGTTCAACCTCAGATTCTTTATAGATAAGCGTATTAAACCCTTGTTTTTCACCACCTTCCAGCTCTCTAATTCCTCTCGGCTGACCAAAATAAATACCCCCGGTCAATTCTCTGACAATCATAATATCGAGGCCGGAGACAACCTCTTCTTTAAGCGTTGAAGCATGTGCCAGCTGGGGATATAAAATGGCCGGCCGCAAATTGGCAAACAGCTCCAGTTCGGAACGTAAACCCAGCAAGCCTTTTTCCGGACGTACTGCAATATCCAGTGCTTCCCATTTATAGCCACCGACAGCACCCAGTAAAACGGCATCAGATGCTCTGGCCAGTTTCAGGGTAGCCTCAGGCAAAGGAGAACCGGTTTCATCATAGGCAGAACCACCCACCAGCCCATTTTCCATTTCAACGTTCAGACCAAAATCGGAATTCAGACATTCCAGCACCTTAACAGCCTGGGCGACAATTTCTATACCAATACCATCACCGGGTAATACCGCAATTTTTTTACTCATAATTATTCTCAACTATATTATTTAAGATTAAAACAACCAGGGCGTGATCTGCTTCTGTTTTTCTTCATAAGCACGGATTTCATCCGCATGCGCCAGAGTCAGGCCAATTTCGTCCAGTCCTTCTAATAAACAATGACGACGAAATTCATCCAGTTCAAAATTAATTTTTAATCCGCCATCATCGGTTATAGTTTGCTGTTCTAAATCCACCGTCAGCTGATAGCCTTCATTAGTGTCTACCATTTCAAATAATTTATCTACTATTTCCTCTGGTAAAACAATAGGTAACAATCCATTCTTAAAACAGTTATTATAAAATATATCAGCAAAGCTGGGCGCAATAATAACTCTGATCCCAAAATCCTCCAGTGCCCAGGGAGCATGCTCACGGGATGAACCACAGCCAAAATTATCCCGTGCCAGCAGGATCTGAGCCCCTGCATAACGCGCCTGATTGAGCACGAAATCGGGATTAACCGCTCGGGTGGAATTATCCATACCCGGTTCACCATGATCCAGATAACGCCATTCATCAAATAAATTAGGGCCAAAGCCACTGCGTTTAATAGACTTTAAAAACTGTTTGGGAATAATAGCATCAGTATCCACATTAGCCCGATCCAGAGGAACTGCAATAGCTGTTAAGCAGGTAAATTTTTCCATCATTATGCTCCTTAGGCAACCGGTTTAAGTTTAGAACTGTCTATAAAATGACCGGCAACAGCCGCTGCGGCTGCCATAGCCGGACTAACCAGATGAGTACGTCCACCCTGCCCCTGACGCCCCTCAAAATTACGATTGGATGTTGAGGCGCAACGCTGCTGCGGTTCCAGTCGATCGGCATTCATTGCAAGGCACATGGAACAGCCCGGTTCCCGCCACTCAAAACCTGCCTCAATAAAAATTTTATCCAGCCCTTCTTTTTCTGCCTGTTGTTTTATCAGACCGGAACCGGGAACCACCAGCGCCTGCTGAACATTACCAGCTACTTTTCTGCCGCGGGCTATTGCTGCAGCAGCTCGCATATCTTCAATACGGGAATTGGTACAGGAACCAATAAAGACCACATCCACCGGTATTTCATTGATTGGTGTCCCGGCCTCCAGACCCATATATTTAAGTGCCGCTTTCATACCTTCTTTTTTAACCGGGTCAGTTTCCTGTTCAGGAGCAGGCACCGATTCATTAATAGCGATGGTCATTTCAGGTGAAGTTCCCCAGGTTACCTGAGGCTGAATACAGGCCGCATCCAGAATAACCTCTTTATCAAACATGGCACCTTCGTCAGTATGAAAATCACGCCAGTATTCAACCGCCATTTCCCACTGCTCACCTTTGGGCGCACAGGTTTTACCTTTGACGTATTCAATAGTGGTATCATCCACTGCAATCATTCCCGCACGGGCACCGGCTTCAATAGCCATATTGGAGATGGTCATACGCCCTTCCATAGACAGGGACTGTATGGCCTCTCCAGCAAATTCAATAGCATAACCCGTACCGCCGGCAGTACCAATTTTGCCAATAATAGTCAGTATAACGTCTTTAGCAGTGACTCCAGGTTTTAACTGACCATCCACTCTGACCAGCATATTTTTTGATTTTTTCTGAATCAGACACTGAGTCGCCAGCACATGCTCCACTTCTGAGGTGCCAACCCCAAAGGCCAGCGTACCAAAAGCACCATGAGTAGAAGTATGAGAGTCACCACAGACCAGCGTCATCGCCGGAAGCGTTGCGCCCTGCTCAGGGCCTATAACATGCACAATACCCTGGCGGATATCATCCATTTTAAATTCTGTAATGCCAAAATACTCACAATTCTGATCCAGTGTATCTACCTGAATTTTAGAAATGGGATCTTCAATCCCTTCAGAGCGATTGGTCGTCGGCACGTTATGATCAGGAGTGGCCAGATTAGCAGATACTTTCCAGGGCTTGCGATTAGCCAGACGAAGTCCTTCAAAAGCCTGGGGCGAGGTCACTTCATGGATTAACTGCCGGTCAATATATAATAAGGAAGTCCCATCATCATTTTTTCTGACCTCATGACTGTCCCATAATTTATCATACAGAGTTTTTGCACTCATATTTACTCTCCTGAGGGAATTAGTCCAGAGGCTGTATACCTTTCAGATTATTGATGAAAGATATACAGCGCAAGTATTAGAAGCTATATTAACCCTATAGTTTTGATAACTCAAATTCAATTTTTTTATATTTTGTATAACTTTTTGTTATACTTGTTTTATCATTGATAAACCTCAACAAAAGCTCAGGCAATTTATGGATATATCTTCTATAGAAACATTTTTAATGGTTGCCAAAACCCGTTCTTTTTCTCTCGCAGCAAAAGCACTTTATTTAACCCAGCCAGCCATCAGCAAACGTATATCAGCACTGGAAAGTGAACTGAATTGTTCCTTATTTGACCGAATTAAAAAAAATATTGTCCTGACA
>JALVAL010000107.1 GCA_027011205.1 Gammaproteobacteria bacterium | reverse complement strand
TCCGAGTGCAGCGCCTTGTTGGACGAACCGCTATCGCGGAGAAAACAGCCCATCACTCTAACTTAGTGTAACCTCATTAATTACCGCTTACACCAATAAGCAGGTAAATTGTGATCTCTTTAAACAACAGAGGTTACAATCTAATGAAAACACCAAATAATAAACAATTCAAGCAATATTATGCATTACACTGCAAACATTTAAAACTTAAAGGCCTGCAACCCAAAACCATTGATGCTTACTCCCGTGCCATTCGAAGAATTGGTGAGTATTTTAATGGCAAATTGAATAATCTGACTGAAAATCAACTTATAGATTATTTTCATGAACTTCTAGAAAGATTGTCCTGGAGTGCAGTCAAGCTTGATCTCTATGGTTTAAAATTCTTCTATATTCATGTACTGAAGAAAAACTGGGTGGATATCCCAATCATTAAGCCACCTAAAACCGCCCGTATTCCTGATATCATTACACCGGATGAAGCCCATAATTTGTTTATGTCTACACGAAAGCTCAGCTACCGGGTATTGTTTTTTACCCTGTATAGCATGGGGCTTCGCTTAGGTGAGGGCTTGCGTTTACAGGTTGGCGATATTGATGCCACTCATCAACGGGTACATATTCGTAATGCCAAAGGGAATAAAGATCGTCTGGTGCCTTTACCTGGCAACACTTTACAGCTTCTAAGGCGTTTCTGGCATGTCCATCAGCACCCAACCCTACTTTTCCCTAATCGTAAGCGGGGATTAAAAAATGCTCATTTAGCCCATTCTCATTTAAATATGGGTGGCGTTCAGGTTGCTATGGCTACAGTGGTTAAAGAACTGGGCATTAAGAAAAAAATCTCTTGCCATTCACTGCGTCATTGCTATGCGAGTCATTTGCTTGAAGCCGGTGTTGATATATTGGAACTGCAAAAAATACTGGGTCATGTCAGCGTACTAACCACAGTTAAATATACTCATTTAACGTCAATAACCACCCAACGGGCTGATCAACAAATCAATCTCTTGATGGATCGTTTTGATATTCGTTGGGGGAATATATCATGATTAGACTGGCAACCATTATTGAGCAGTTTGGTGCTGAATTTACCCAACATTATCAACATCAACTATTACCCGGCCATTTAAAAGCATTGTCGGCTATTAAAATTTGTCGTGGCCGTCACAGCCCTAAAATACAAATGCAATGCCAGAGTTGTGAGCATCAAACGCTTATACCCCATTCCTGTGGTCACCGCCATTGCCCACACTGTCAAAACCATGAAAGTCAGCAATGGATTGAGCGACAACTACAGAAACAAGTGCCATCTGATTATTACATGATGACATTCACATTACCGGCACAATTGCGTTCATTGGCCTGGCGACATCAACGTTTAGTCTACAATTTAATGTTTCAGTGTGTTTGGAGCATACTTAAAACCTTCAGCCTTAATGACAAGGAACTGGGGGGCATACCCGGTGCTGTTGCAGTATTGCATACGCATTCACGGGAGTTAAAATTTCATCCCCATATTCATATTGTCATGCCTGGTGCAAGCATCAATAAAGTGACCCGTTTATGGTCAAAAAAAACAGGGAAATACTTGTTCAACCACAAAGCTTTAGCTAAAGTTTTTCGGGCTAAATTACTTGATGCTTTTTCCTCTCATCATTTGCAATTACCCTCCAGCTATCCTGATAAATGGGTCGTTGATTGTCGCCATGTTGACCAGGGGAATAAGGCGTTGGTTTATTTAGGCCGCTATCTTTATCGTGGCGTCATACAGGAAAAGGATATTTTGTCCTGTCACAATGGACAGGTCACTTTTCGATATCAAAATAGCAAAACGAAAAAATATCAGACAAAAACAATCTCGGCCACCGAGTTCTTATGGCGGGTCTTTCAACATATCCTGCCAAGGGGGTTCAGGCGTGCCAGAGATTACGGCTTTCTGCATCACAACAGCAAAAAATTAATTCAACTGATCCAGCTTCTTTTTAAAGTTAATCCTCAAGCATGGATTGCTAAAATAAAGAAAAGGACTCAAATGATTTGTGCTTGTTGTGGACATAAAATGGATATTGTTAAAACTAAAATCCCAATTAATTTCTTTCCCGATAAAAATCCCCCCATTGGAGTGATGAAATGATATTCTAAATAGTCATCCTGTCGTTACTGAAAAAAAGGACTTAAATGACCAAGGGATTAGTCTGTCTGAAATTGGGGCAAAATACCCAGATTTTCTGGTTTTTATTCCTAAATTCCACTTTGCCAACCAAAATTTAATTCAAAATTATTTTGGTTGGTGTTTTAGTATCAAAGGTCTAAATTCTTAAAAAGCTATTTTCATAGCATCCTTTCATAACACTTAAATCGGGTTCGTCCAACAAACGGTTCAGATTGTGGTTCGCTCCGCTCTCACAATCTAACCTTATTCGTTAGCCACTTGAACACATACGAATTATGATTAATACAACCCATCCAATAAGAAATATGAAGGACAGTAAAGTCATATTGTAGCTTACGGATGGTTTTTTAAGTGTTTCTTTATCAAGCCACTTTTGAAACTTACCTTTATTTTTATGACTATAATTCAGGCTTTCTTCCACATCCTTTTGAATTACATCCCAATCTGCTGAAAAATATTGTAGCTCAGGAGCTATTTCTTCTTCTTTAAGTTTTAACCGATGCTCCCAGCGAGACTGCCAATATTTACTCCCCAAATTGACCTGATACCACAAAAATGAAACTAAGGCACCAAGTGTTGCTAATAGAATCACATATTTGTTTTCTGCCAAGCGGAAAAAGCCAATAGCCAGCGCTGCGTTTAGAACGAGAAAATAATTGGACCTTTGCCAGAAAAGCCCAATTTCCATATTCCTAGTATCTAAGGCAATCTTGTAAGCTTCTAAACCATCAAGCCTGGATTTACATTCTTCTTTAACCTCATCACTCATGATTATTCCATTTCTATTGGCTAACGCCTGAAATAAGCGGCGTGTTTTTTGCGTCCGCTTAATTGACTTGTTATGTGTTTTATTGCTACCATGTGTACACATATATTTTATTATACACAAAGGTGATTGTAATGCGAACTAATATTGAAATTGATGATAACTTAATGGCTGATGCATTAAAAGCAACTGGCTTAAACACCAAGAAGGAAGCTGTTGAATTAGGACTTAAGGCATTGATTAAATTGAACAAACAAGCATCCATTCGTGCGCTTAGAGGAAAGTTGAAGTGGGAGGGTGACCTGGAAGAAATGAGAACTAAAAAATGATTTTAGTTGATTCGAGTATTTGGATTGATTTTTTCAATGGTACGGTATGTGAAGAAACAGATAAATTGAATGAAATACTTGGGCTTGAGGAGATTGTAATTGGTGATCTCATACTAGCTGAAGTACTACAGGGCTTTAGAAGTGATACCGATTATAAAGCCGCTAAAAACGTTTTAACATCTTTAACTGTGCATAATTTATTGGGAAAGGACATGGCAATTAAAAGCGCTAATAATTTTAGAACGCTGCGAAAAAAAGGAATCACTATCAGAAAAACAGCGGATGTGATTATTGCTACATATTGTATTGAAAACAAAATACCTTTGTTATTTACAGACAAAGATTTTGTGCCTTTCGTCGATAGTTTAAGGCTGAAATCTGCTTATTGATTTTTACACATAATGCCTAAATA
>JALVAL010000106.1 GCA_027011205.1 Gammaproteobacteria bacterium | reverse complement strand
CTATATAAACTGGTGGCATCATCCATGTATTTCAAGAGCTGGCGAACGGTCAGAGAAACAAGAAAAGCGTTATTGTCTGCATCCAGAGAATGCTCAAACAGTCGATAGGACTTGTCGGCCTTTGCCAGCAAGGCTTTAATTTCAGGGGTATTCTTTTTATAAGAGTTCAGGTACTTCAGTCCTGCCGTAAACTGCTTTCGAGCTTTAGCAAGCTCATCAATATAGTACTTATCGGTAAAACCCCAGTTACGCAACAGGTAAAAAAGCTCAATACGCTGACTCAGCATACGCTGTCGCCCGGAAACGTCAACCACTTTACCCAGCTCCTGAGTAGAGAGTTTTTCCAGATCCAGAACTATCTGATGTGACAGAGTCAGTAATTTTTCATTCATCTTAACCAGCTCAGGCACATTAGCCTTACTGGGCTTATTCTGGATCAGGGTTTTATATTGAGGCCAGAAACCATTAATTTTCTGCAGAGAAGCCTTAACTCCGTCTACATTTTCAAATTCCTTAAGAAAATTCAAACCCTGTTCAAAACGCTGTAAAGCCCCCTGAAGCTGTTTTTCTGGCTCAATATAAAACTGATCCTGGCCAAGCTGACAATATGACTTTAACATCCGCTGTAAGCCGGCGCGATTTATCGCATTATTAAGTTTGAGTCCACTGATTGCTGCCAGAGACGCAGACGAGTAGCCAGATCCAAGCAGAAATACACTTATTAAAGCCAGTCTAAGAGGAAAAATAAGGTGATAAGCTCGATATATATTTATTTTCATTTTTATAACCATATTATCCAGGCGGTTCATTATTCATAAAAAATTAACCACCGGAAACTTATCATTTAATATATAAGAATCCACTGATTTATATCAAGTTAAAAAAACAGGTTTTCTCAGATCCCGGAAGCCGTTTACCATTCCTGATATTCAGCCGCTTTTTCAGGCTTCCCTAGTTCAATATAGCTCTGTTTTATGACTTTGTAATTATCAGACTCCAGTTTTTTATTATTTTTTGCCAGATTATTGGATTTTAATGCCTGTTGAATGGCCTGCTGATAATTTTCACGATAAAACTGCAGCACCGCCATATTGTGCCACAGCCAGGCATTACCGGGTTCAATTCTCAGGGCCCGCTTTAACAGACTTTCCGCCTCATTATAATTCTGCTCATCCATGGCTGTTTTAGACTGTTTAAGCAGATCCAGTACTGCCGTTCGACTGGCAGGAGTCCGGTAAGAATGAGCTCGACTAAGGTTCTGAGACTGACTGGCAGCGGCAGTAGTAATTACTTTTGGCTGATAAGCCTCCAATGTCCGGGGGGGAATATTTTCGTCAGACTGGCTTTGATCAACTACCGGAGGCGGCTGATAAGCCTGTCCCCCTTCCCGGGAGTAATCGGTAGAACTGCAGCCGTTAATCAGAGCGGCAATAAACAGCAACAGCAGATAAATTTTAACCATGAGATACTCATAAAAAATTAAAGTGTACTATTTTACTACTGAAACAATCGCTGAAGCCAGCTTTTAGAAAAACGGCCGGTTTCACATTCCTCAACCCTGTCGGGTTCTGTCCCTTCTATAAATGGCAGATATTCCGCATTTTTACAGCGCCCGGATAATCTAAGCTGTTTTAGAGAATCCACCCAGAACCATTTAATATCCTGAGGCTGATTTTGATTCAATACGCCGACATCCAGTTTCTGCATCATTTTACCCCAGACTTTCAATGCTCCGGAAGAACCGGTAAGACCCGCTGGTTTATTGTTATCCCGTCCCATCCAGACCACTCCCAGCAGGTTTTTGCCAAAGCCTGCAAACCAGCTGTCTCTTAACTCGTTAGTCGTCCCGGTTTTGCCCGCCAGTTGAAAGCTAACCGGCAGATAATGAGCCAGCCCTCTTCCTGTGCCCATAGTGATCACTTCCTGGAGATTAGCATTAATAAGATAGGTCAGATTTTCATTAACTCGATGTTCTACCCGAACCGGATATTGCTGCAGAGCTTCATTATGTTCATCCTGTACGGATACAATGGTATGCAGAGGGGAATAAAACCCCTGATCAGCCAGTGTCTGATACATCTGAGCAACCTGCAGCGGTGTCAGAGTCAGAGACCCCAGAAGTACCGCAGGATATGGCAGAGCATCGGTTTGAACGCCTAATTGTCTGACCGTATCCAGAACCTTATCTACACCAATCGTCATCCCCAGACGAGCAGTGGATAAATTATAGGATTTTGCCAGGGCGACATGCAAAGGTACCAGTCCATGTTGCTTTTTATCATAATTATTTGGCTTCCATAATTTACCCTTAATGCTTTTAGCAGTAAAAGATTTATCCTCCAATATAGAGGCCAGAGTATAACCCTGCTTAAGTGCGGTTAGATAGATAGCTGGTTTTATCAGTGAGCCGATTTGACGCCGGGCATGCATAGCCCGGTTAAAATCCCCCTCATGATTTTTTTTACCCCCGACTATAGCCAGGATTTCAGCTGAATTACGATGACTGATAATAACAGCCCCCTGCAAATTCCCCGCGCGCTGCTTACCCAGATTTTTTAACTGGCTATTAAGTGCCTGCTCCGCCGCCCATTGTACCTGAGGATCAAGAGTAGTAAAAATTCTCAGCCCCTTATCGGTCAGATCATCCTGATTATAACTTTGCTGTAATTGTGCTTTTACACTGTCCAGAAAAGCCGGAAATGGCGACGAACTCAGAGAAACACCCTGACTATTACCCAGTTTTGCTTTAACTGCCCTCTGGTATTGTTGATCCGTAATGAGCTGTTGTGCCAGCATGACTTTAAGGACTGTATTGCGGCGTTTTCTGGCCCGTTCAGGATGTTTAACTGGATTATACCAGGAAGGCCCCTTAACCAGCCCAACCAGTAATGAGATCTGTGGCAGACTTAGCTGATTGACTGGCCGGCGAAAATAATACTCACTGGCCAGTGCAAAACCATGGATCGCACGACGTCCATCCTGCCCCAGATAAACTTCATTGATATAAGCAGTCAGAATTTCATCTTTACTATAATGATATTCCAGCAATAACGACATAATGGCTTCATTAAGCTTTCTTATCAATGTCCTTTCCCTGGTGAGAAAGAAATTTTTAACCAGCTGCTGAGTCAGGGTACTGCCGCCCTGAACCGTAGCACCAGCTTTAATATTGGCCATAATCGCCCGTATAATCCCTTTAGGATCAATACCATAATGCTGGTAAAAAATTCGGTCCTCAACAGCAATCAGGGCTTTTTTCAGTTTTAAGGGAATTTCATCTTCTGCCAGCAGCATTCGGTCTTCATGCAGGCGGGGGTGGATACTGCCGATAACAGCCGGATCAAGTCGAACCAGTGATATAGAACGCTTTTTATCCTTACTGTAAATAGCAGTGACCGCATCACGATTAAACTGAATGCGCAGTTTACGAGACGGCTCATCCCCGTCAGGAAAGCTGAACTGTCTGGAAACCACATCGATCCGGTTACCCGAGCGGGAAAAACTTCCCTGAGTTGATGGGGATTTGTCTTTACGATAGCCTGCCAGACGCAGTTCTTTTTCCAGCTCTCTGGCATTGAGTTTAATACCCGGGTAAAGTTCCAGTGAGCGGGCATATACCCTGGCCGGAATAGACCAGCGGCGTCCTTCAAACTTGTCTTTAATAATACTGTTAAGATAAAGCGTATATAAACT
>JALVAL010000105.1 GCA_027011205.1 Gammaproteobacteria bacterium | reverse complement strand
GTAGATTAACTCTTGCCCGATATTTACTGAAAAAATGAATGCTACTCATATTAAATCCGGCCAGGCGGTGGAATTTTACATTTTTCTGTCAGTTTATCAAAATATTTGGGCTGACCGATTTTTGCTGGAAAATAGTTTACAAAACTTGAATAAAAAATTCCAGGGTAATATAATACCGCACCTTTGATAGTCATGTGGCTGTCTATTCCTTGCTTTATGCTTATGATTTTTAAAAATTATAGAAAATTGCCTAAAGCTGATTCAGTCCAATAATGGGCTAATTAACCGTAAGGATTTGTCTAAATATGAGACATTATGAAATTGTATTTCTTGTACACCCGGATCAGAGTGAACAAGTACCTGCTATGATAGAACGCTATCGCGGCACCATTGAATCAAACAATGGAACTATCCACCGCCTGGAAGATTGGGGCCGTCGTCAACTGGCGTATCCAATTAACAAAATCCACAAGGCGCATTATGTATTAATGAATGTAGAGTGTGAGCCATCCAGTATTAATGAGCTGACTCATGCCTTCCGTTTTAATGACGCAGTTCTTCGTAACCTGATCATCTCTATAAAAGGCCCAGTTACTGATGCTTCTCCTTTAGTAAAAGAGAAGGATGACAGTACACCGGAAAGATCATCGTCTAGCGATGCTCCTAAGGAAACAGCCCCTAAAGAAAAAGCTCCTGCAGAAGCTGAATAAGTCAGGCAGGTGCTGTTTTTTAAAATTAATTAGAGATCATTAAAGAGAAGGTAAGAAAAATGTCACGCTATTTCCGTCGTAGAAAATACTGTCGTTTTACCGCTGAAGGTATTACAGAGATCGATTATAAAGATCTGGCCACTTTGAAGAATTATGTTATGGAAAACGGTAAAATTGTACCCAGTCGTATTACCGGTACCAGTGCAAAATACCAACGCCAGCTGTCCACAGCAATTAAACGTGCTCGTTTCCTGGCATTACTTCCATACACCGATAGCCACGTTTAATCCGGAGAGTTGTTATGAACGTTATTCTATTAGAAAAAATTAACAAACTGGGTGAATTAGGTGATCAGGTTTCTGTGAAATCAGGCTTTGGTCGTAATTATTTACTCCCTCAGGGCAAGGCTCTTCCAGCTACAGTAGCAAACATAAAAATGTTTGAAGAACGTCGTGCTGAGTTAGAAGCTGCGGCTGCAGAAGCTTCTGGTACTGCTAATACCCGTGCTGAAGCACTGGAAGGCAAGGAAGTGGTTATTGTGCGCAAAGCCGGTGAAGAAGGCCGTATGTTTGGTTCTGTCACTAATAGTGATGTGGCAGAAGCATTAACAGCCGCTGGAACGGACGTTGAAAAACGTGAAGTTCGTATGCCCGAAGGTGCGATTCGTGAACTGGGTGAATACGCTATTGAAATTCATCTGCACACGGATGTAAACACTACTGTTAAGGTGATTGTTGAAGCAGAATAATTAGCTTTATCTGGATCAATAATAATAAAAAAGGTCGCTTTTAGCGGCCTTTTTTATTTATGTCAGGGCAGTATCAGCATAAAACGTCCGCCGCCCAGACGCGAAAGGTTATCAACCTGAGTGTTGCCCTGTTTTTCTCTGTTTTTATGGATAATTGCTATCTGGCGGGCAAAATAAAGTCCCAGTCCGGTGCTGCCGGTACGGGCATTAATAATTGTTTCCAGATCATCGGATTGCTGCAGCATTTTGTCAGGAAAACCCCTGCCATCATCTTCAACTGAAATGTGCAGGTAATGATCAATAATTTCAGCATTAAGCAGAATTTGTCCTCTGGCGTAGCGTATGGCGTTGTTAATGCAGCTGTTGATTAGAGTGGCAATCAGATCCCGGTCAAAAAACCAGTTTATGTCTTCATCGCATTGTAAATGAATGCTAATTTCCTGCTGACCGTTTAAGGGGATATTATTAATCAGCAATTCATCCAGAAAATCATAAATATTATATTGATCAGCCTGCATGGTAAACAGGTTGGTTTCCATTTTATATAAGGATAATAACTGGATCAGGGCGTTGTTAATACGCCGTAATTCATATTGTATGGTGGTGAGTCGGCTTTTCTGCTTATCGGGTAAATTATCCAGTTCCTCGTAAAGTGTTTCCAGACTGGCAAGAGACATTAATAAGGAATTCTTTATATCATGAATAAAGGACATTAATACGGCATTAAACTGTTCCGCATTTAATGCTGAATGGCGATTATTTTCTGACATTCAGTTCAGTTCCTTATAGATAGATTCCAGTTTCTGATATTTTTCATTATCCGCTTCCAGGGCTCGGCTGATATCCAGATAATGACGGGCTTTGTCTAACATTTCGTTGTTTCGGCCATGTGATTTAATTTGAAACAATATGGCCTGAGCGGCATTCATATTAACCGATATGCGATCCGGTAAATTGTCAGCGGCTTCTTCAAAACAGGGAATTGAGTCGTTAATACGTTGTGCAGTATACAGGCGTATGCCCTTGCCATTTAATAATAGATACTGATAACGCCGGGCGAGTTGTTCGGCATTGGAATGACCGGGACCATTAATAATATTGTCTCGAAGTGCCTCGGCCAGTTCTGTTTCCCCCAGATCTTCTGTGACAGTAATTAAATCTTTTTGAAATTCATCGGGCAGCTGACTGAGATCTTCGGGCATATTTGCTATGGCCTGCTGGAACAGCTCGCGGGCAATGTCTTCATTACCGACTTTGTTTTGAGCCAGAGATTCTACAAAACGGGCATGTGATAATGCATCCGGCTGTTTTTTATAATTTTGTTTGGCAATGTTAATGGTTTGAATGGCATTTTTATACTTGCCCGTATCCAGATAGAGTTTTGCCAGTTCCAGGTTGTCTCCGACCTTGCCGAAACAGGAATACTTGCCCTGAGTGATGGCTTTGCGGTAAGATTTTTCAGCGGCACCGAGATCGTTATTTTTAATGGCAACCTGAGCCAGTCGCTGCTGACGGGCAATGGTATTCGGGGATATCTGAGTGGCCTGAGTTAATACCTCCTGTACCTGCTCAAACTGGTCCTGATTTTCCAGTGTTGTCGCTAATAAATCATAGGCTTCAATATAGTTTTTATTTTCGGCAATAACACTTTCCAGAAGTTCCTGGGCCTGCTTATAGTTTTGTTGTTTGATCAGGGCTTTGGCCTTACCCACTCGTGCCCATTGAAAATCTCGGACTGAAAGAGCCTTATTATAAACCTCCAGAGCAATATCCAGCTGATTGGCAGCAAGGGCAATTTCACCTTTAAGTTTACCAATTTCAAGCGCCTGTTTACTCTGTTCAGCCATTTGTTTATCAGCTAGAGCCAGAGCTTTCTGGTAATCTTTGTTATTATAGGCTCGGTAGATATCCTTCATAATGGCTTTTTTCTGTACCAGCATGTCCAGGCGTTTGAGCAATAAGTCTTTGGGAAATGGTTTATTAAGATACCCGTCCGGACGATATTCTACCGCTGCCATGACCATGTTCTGAGTGTTTTCAGCGGTGATCATTATATAGATCGTGCCATAGGGCATTAGGTGACGATGCATCACTTCTTCGAGTAATTGCTGGCCGTTCTGACCATCACCAAGATTATAATCACATAATATAATATCGTATTTGTTATAGGTGATTTTTTTTAATGCCTCGGCGGCATTGGCAGCGTCTTCAATATGCTGTGCGCCGCAGGTAACGA
>JALVAL010000104.1 GCA_027011205.1 Gammaproteobacteria bacterium | reverse complement strand
CACCAGTACAAGTGCTATATCAAAATCCATTATTTCTCTCTATATGTTTATTATTTTATTTTAAATCAATGCGCAAAGTTCGAATCAGGTATGAGTATCAGCTTATTAATCATTTCCAAGATGCAGTACGGCTAAAAAGGCTTCCTGGGGTATCTCTACCCGTCCGACCTGTTTCATGCGCTTCTTACCGGCTTTCTGTTTTTCCAGCAGCTTACGTTTACGACTGACATCACCACCATAACATTTAGCCGTTACATTTTTTCTTAAGGCCTTCACATTGGTCCGGGCAATAACTTTAGAACCGATAGCGGCCTGAATAGCCACATCAAACATCTGCCGTTGAATCAGTTCTTTCATTTTTTCCGTCAGTTCACGACCCCGCTTAAGTGCAAAGTCTTCATGAATGATTAATGACAGAGCATCCACAACCTCACCATTAATTAAAATATCCATTTTAACCAGTTTAGAAGCCTCAAACCGATCAAAATGATATTCCAGTGAGGCAAAACCTCGACTGACAGATTTCAGTCGATCAAAAAAGTCCAGAACAACTTCATTCATAGGCATTTCAAAGGTCATATTGACCTGATTGCCTGCATACAGCATTTTTTTCTGCACTCCACGTTTTTCAATACACAGGCTGATTACATTACCGACATATTCCTGCGGCATTAAAATATTGGCAATAATAACAGGTTCACGTATTTCTTCAATCGTAGAACGATTGGGCAAATCCGCCGGATTATCAATTTCTATCACCTCACCCCGGGTTGTCAGCAGCTGATAAATTACCGTAGGTGCAGTGGTGATTAAATCCAGTTCATATTCGCGTTCCAGACGTTCCTGAATAATTTCCATATGCAGCATACCCAGAAAGCCGCAGCGAAAGCCGAAACCCAGAGCCTGAGACACTTCAGGCTCATAAAATAAAGCCGCATCATTTAATTTAAGTTTGGATAACGCCTCTCTTAAACCTTCATAATCATCTGAAGTGACTGGAAACAGACCGGCAAAAACACGCGGCTGTATTGCTTTAAAACCTTCCAGAGTCTGATCGCAGGGATGATGTGCAGTGGTCAGAGTATCACCTACCGGTGCACCGTAAATATCCTTGATTCCGGCAATTACATAGCCGACTTCACCGGCAGTCAGATACGGCTTCTTTTCCCTTTTTGGGGTAAAAATACCGACACCGTCAACCACATGTGATTTACCCGTAGACATCACCAGCATTTTATCTTTAACTTTCAAAGTACCCTGCATTACCCTGACCAGAGAAACCACTCCTAAATAGGAATCAAACCAGGAATCAATAATCAGTGCCTGTAAAGGTGCCTCTCTATCACCCTGCGGGGATGGAATATGCTTAACCAGATATTCCAGCAACTCATGCATGCCTTCGCCGGTTTTAGCACTGACCAGCGGCGCATCCATTGCATCCAGACCAATTACTTCTTCAATTTCAGTCATGACCCGTACCGGATCAGCGGCCGGTAAATCAATTTTATTGAGTACCGGCAGCACTTCAAGCCCCTGCTCAATAGCGGTATAACAATTGGCCACACTTTGAGCTTCAACCCCCTGAGAGGCATCCACTACCAGTAAGGCTCCTTCACAGGCAGCCAGAGAACGTGAAACTTCATAGGAAAAATCCACATGCCCCGGAGTATCAATAAAATTCAGCTGATAGATATGGCCATCATCGGCTTTATAATCCAGCGAAACACTCTGCGCCTTAATAGTAATACCTCGTTCCCGTTCGATATCCATGGAATCCAGAACCTGAGCCTGCATTTCCCGCTCGGACAAACCACCGCAGATTTGGATCAGCCGATCCGATAATGTGGATTTGCCATGATCAATATGAGCAATAATAGAAAAATTACGTATAAACTCGAGTTCAGCCACTTAAATTTCCAGCCTTAGAAGGTCAATAAAACCGGTAATCATAACAAATTACAGGGCAAAAGTAGAGTAAAGAATGATAAATCAAGAACTTGATTTTAAATGCTTTTCAAAGCTCACTTTATCAAAAAAATAATGACATATTTCATTATCTTCTGCATCGCTTAAAACCGGTATCAATTGATGGTATTTTTCTTTTAACTGTGGATCTTTATCAATATTGAACATATTAATGGTCAGGGCATGTGTTTGCTCATAAGGCAGTAATAAGGCATACATATCTTCACACAAATGACAGCCCTGGCGATAATAAAAATTAAGCGTCATTATTTATCCCAGATAACCGCCTGAGAGCTGTGATAAGGCGTCACTTTTTTTAAAATAACCGGTTCATAGGCCTTTTGATTAGCGTTATTAAAACTGCTTCTGTAACGTGAATATTTTAATCCGCCCAGCAGACCGGCAGCCGCCATAATAATCGAACTCAAATCAAGATATTGCGGCCACCATTGTCTGGCCATGGCAACCCCGATACCCGAGGCAATAATCATACTTAATATTGGCAGTAAATAGAGCAGAAATGAGCCGGAAAGCAAAGCAGATTCATTAATACCAATAATAACCTGATCCCCGATTTTTACCTGACAGGAATTAATACAACGTACATAAGCAGTTTTATTGCCAAAGATTTTAGATATTACCTGAGTACCACAACCATTTTTAACCGCACAGTGCCCGCAGCTGGATTGCCTCTGAGTTTCTACCCAGGCAAATTCACCTTCACAATCAACCACTCTAGCCTGCTCTTCTACCATCAGGGCACCTTAACTGCATTAAGAATTTTCAGAGCACCCGCTACCGGAACAGCCCCGATAACTGTCACCTGATGAGAACCAAGGGTTTTACCTGCAACCGTCATGGGTCCCATTTTTACAACCCCGCTAATACGTTTACCTTCCTTAACGATGTCTTCAATAAAAACCGACACATCCGACAGGCCATCACTGATCTGAAACTGTTCTGCCATGCGCTCACTGCCATTGATTGTCCCCTTTCGATATGAGACCGGCTCATAACCTGATGGCAATGAACTTAAATTTAAATATTTCAGGGTCGCTGTCTGCAAACCGGCAAAGCGTTTATAACAGGAAGGATTGCGTTTCTGGCTGACCGGAGGAATAGTTGATGGATAAAAAGAAATATCGGTAAACAGATATTGTTCAATGATTTTATTATTTTTATCCAGCAACTGATATTTCATTAAGGTAGCGGTCTGAGGTTCAAACCAGAGTTTATAACTGTATCGATACGGATCCAGAGCCTTGATACTGATACCCTGAGTCTCGACATCAGCTACTTTTTTGGGCGCAATAGATTCAAACTGATAGTATTTCTGTAAATGTTTGAAGCGATTGTTTATCCGAAAAGGAAAACTGGATGACATGGCATTAAACTGGAATTGCCAGCCATTTTTTAAACTGCAAAACTGGTTGACCAACACCCTGGAATGATTTTTCTGCTGGTGATCACTATGGCTGAATGATTCAACCACCTGCCCCTTGTCATTAGGCATACGATGAACTTTTATGGTCTGGATCTGATCACCATAAAGATACACAAAAGTCCCGTCAAATAACTGACTGGAACCATTATGTACAAAACTCAGTAAAAGATCTTCTATGGGTTCATCTGTGACGACTGAATATGCCTGGACAAAAGGCAGAAGACTCAACAGCAGAACAGCCGCAAAAGCAGTTAATTTACTGCCTCCGGGCATCGATTTAATAGTCATTAAAGCGGTACCGGACTTACTCATTGACCTGATAACTGGCAGCTCTTATCTGTGGCTGCAAAGTATAAGCGGCACGATGGATTTCATGATCACTGAGATATTGTCTAACCTGACGTGCCAGTTCGGGATCCGCTTCCACCCACTGGTATTGCTGTTTTATATCACTGCTGGACATATTGGCACCCGAACCGGAAACCAGTGCCGCAGGTAATTGTGCCGGTGCCTGAATCAGTGAAGGTGTGTCGTCGGCGATGCCCTTATTATTGCCGGCCAGCTGTGCAGTCTGCGGTTCATTATTAAACTGCTGCAGGGTAAACAGAGTTGCAAACATTACTGAAGCCGCCACTGATAAACCACTGACAAGCTTGTGTCCCATAATGGTCTTAAAGAGACTGCTTTTAGTCACATCTTCAATGACACCGGTATGCAACTCACCCTGTAATGCATTAACATGACAGGCGGGAAGTGCATTAACCTGAGTAGCAACACTCTTTAATACATCCGTTTTCAACAAGGCCGAATGCACCTGATTGTGTAAGCTGTCATTCATCAGCTGCATGCGTATATATCGCGCCTTAAACTCTTTATCATTAAGTAGAGCACTTACCATCTGAGCAGTTTCCAGCTCTGATTGCTCTGCGTCAATAAAAGCAGATAATGTTTCATTATGTTGTTCTGGATCAGATATATTCACCGCAATTAACCTGCTGTTTCGGCAGCTGCCCAGAATATCTGAGTTGCTGCATAATTAAAATTACTCAATTAATGCCTTTAATTCCTTATCGATTGCCTCCCTGGCTCTGAAAATTCTGGAACGAACCGTACCTACGGGACAATCCATAACTTCTGCAATCTCGTCATAACTCATTGCCTCAAACTCCCGCAGAGTGATGGCAACTTTCAATTCCTCAGGCAAATCTGTAATTGCCTGATCAATCACTTCTTTCATTTCCTGCTTTACCAGATTAGCTTCGGGGGTCGAATTATCATGTAACGCAGTCCCGCCATCGTAATATTCTGCTTCTGAGGCATCCACATCAGAGCGCGGCGGACGACGACTTTGAGCCGTCAGATAATTTTTAGCCGTATTGATGGCAATACGATACAGCCAGGTATAAAAGGCACTGTCTCCACGAAAGCGAGACATTGCTTTATAAGCTTTAATAAACGATTCCTGAACCACATCCAGAACATCATCGCTATCCCGAACATAGGGAGTCACCAACTTGGCCAGTTTATGCTGGTATTTGATAACTAAAAGATCAAATGCATGTTTATCACCCCGTTGTACTCTTTTTACTATCTCCAGATCAATTTTATTCTGCGATTCATTATCGCTCATCGGTTCCTCGTTTATTTCAACAAAATCACTGGTTGAATATACCATTTTAAATACTCAATGGATATTACCAGTGCTTCTGTAACTAGGACAGATCTGCCCCTGATAAGTTCCATATTAGTTTAATGGTTTTTAGCCGTAATTACATCTTCGCAGACAGCTCTGATATTGCCCGGCTGAAACTGACGGCTAACTATTCCAACAGGATAGTGGGTATTTATAATTAAATTAGGCATAATCATAATAAATATCAAAATTACCAGGGGTTTTATGAATACACAATGTTTTGATGTCATTATTGTCGGCACCGGTGCCGCCGGTCTAAGCGTGGCACTGGAACTGGCGCAGCTATCGGCCAGCGACTCAAATAAACGCCCGCCTAAAATTGCTCTGATTTCCAAGGGGTCTGTCACCAATGGTTCTACTCTATATGCTCAGGGCGGTATTGCAGCCGTTCTGGATGAAGTCAATGACAGCACTGAATCCCATATTGAAGATACTCTCAATGCCGGTGCCGGACTCTGTCATCCGGATACCGTTCGGTATACCATTGAACATGGCAGGGAGGCTATTGAATGGCTCATTAAGCAGGGAGTGATATTTTCCAGAGAACAAAAAGGCACTCAATATCACCTGACCCGCGAAGGCGGCCATACTCAACGCAGAGTGATTCATGCCGCAGATGCCACCGGCAAAGCTATTTCAGAAGGTCTTATTGAACGTTTAAATGAATACACCAGCATTAAAGTATTTGACCATCATCTGGCCGTTGATCTAATCCTTTCCCCTGAAAACAAAAATCAATGTATCGGCCTGTATTTACTGGATACTAAAAACAATAAGGTGATGGATGTACCGGCAAAATTTACAGTACTGGCAACCGGCGGTGCCAGCAAGGTTTATCTGTACACCAGCAATCCTGATACTTCAACCGGCGACGGCATTGCCATGGCCTGGCGTGCCGGCTGTCGAATTGCCAATATGGAATTTAACCAGTTCCACCCAACCTGTCTATACCATCCGAAAGCCAAATCATTTTTAATTTCCGAAGCTCTGCGTGGTGAAGGTGCCAAGCTGAAATTACCCGATGGTACCCTGTTTATGCACAAGTTTGATAAACGTGAAGAACTGGCCCCTCGGGACATTGTGGCCCGAGCTATTGATTATGAAATGAAACGAACCGGATCTGATTTTGTTTATTTAGACATAACCCATAAATCTCCGGATTTTATTAAAGAACACTTCCCCACCATCTATAAACGCTGTCTGGGCTTTGGTATTGATATCACCAGAGAAGCCATCCCCGTTGTTCCTGCTGCTCACTATACCTGTGGCGGGGTTATGACGAATTTAGAAGGGCAGACGGATGTGGCCAATCTTTTTGCTATTGGTGAAACCGCCTTTACCGGCCTGCACGGTGCCAACCGTATGGCCAGTAATTCATTGCTTGAATGTATTGTTTTTGGCAGAAGAGCAGCACAGGTCATTAAAAACGGACTCAGTGAATACGAATGTGAACCGCTGCTGCCGCCCTGGGATGACAGCCGGGTCACCGGTTCTGAAGAAGAGGTGGTCATTACTCATAACTGGGATGAATTACGACGTTTTATGTGGAATTATGTTGGTATCGTGCGTAAAAATAAACGTCTGCTGTTAGCCCGACAACGGATAAACCTGCTTAAGCGTGAAGTAGATGATTATTATCGCCAGTACCTCATCAATGGTGACCTGATTGAGCTGAGAAATCTGATTACCGCAGCAGAACTGATCATTAACAGCGCTATGCAGCGCAAGGAAAGCCGGGGTTTACACTATACTCTGGATTATCCTTATACCGATGATAAGAACTTTCTAAAAGACACCATACTGGTGCCTGAAATTAAAACCTGAAAACATCAATGGCTGTCTGCTTCCGCAATCTGCTGAAAATTCATACAACGCAAATGGCGTTTAAGATCTCTAAAAGCGTCCGCCTCGCTGCTGTCCTGGGTAAATAATACCGATTCCCTGCCGCTTAAATATTTAAATAAAGTTTTAAAACAGCCGGAGAATAGCGCTTCGGCAGATAATGTTTCAGACTGAAAGGGTTCAGGCATTTCCTCAATAAGCTGTAAATTCAGAATAACCAGATATTGCGTTAAAATACTATCCGGCAGAATATCAGCTTTAATAATTTTATTATTCTTATAACGTACAAAACACCAGTTAAAATCTGTTAAGGTGATCTGAACTATAGCAAGGGGATGAGTATTGAACAGGTGTTTAGTGAGTAGCCTGTAGATATAAAAGAGCAATACCGGCAAAATGGCAATTTTTATCCCTGTCACAACATTCCAGAACATAATAGACCCAATCAGCAGCAGGGTGAAAACGCCATAAAGACTGATTAGCACAGATGAACGTTTACGCCTGATACTAAAGCCGCTGTTGATGGGCAGTTCTAATGGTTTTGATAATATCCCTGAGTCCTGGTTCATCTGCTTCCTGCATGCCCATTAAATAGTCAAAGAGTACCGGGTCAATAATGGTTAATAGTTGTTCAAAATAATATTTCTGCTGCGCTGTTAGTCGATCATAATCATATTTCAGAAAATTTTGAAGAAATAATTCCAGCTCCAGCATCCCTCGACGACATTGCCATTCCAGCCGCTGACGACTTTGTAAAGCAGTTGCTTTTATGTCTTCCATAAGTCTTACAGCATACTCTTAAGCATCAGCTTTTTGATATTGCCAATAGCTTTAGTCGGATTAAGATGTTTGGGACAGGCATCCACACAGCTCATAATACTATGACAGCGAAACAGTTTGTATGGCCCATCCAGAGCCTGTAGCCGTTCTTCAGTGGCCTGATCCCTGCTGTCAGCCAGGAAACGCCAGGCCTGCAGCAAAGCCGCAGGTCCTCGAAACTTATCCGGGTTCCACCAGAAGGAAGGACAGGAGGTAGAACAACAGGCACAGAGAATGCATTCATATAGACCATCCAGTTTATCCCGCTCTTCCGGTGATTGTTTAAATTCTACTTCCGGTATGGGATCTTTAACAATCAGCCAGGGTTTAACCGCTCGATACTGAGTAAAAAACTGGCTCATATCAATCACCAGATCCCGGATCACCGGTAATCCGGGTAAGGGACGAATAATGACGGGTTGTGTTAATTCTGAAATCGGCGTAACACAGGCCAGACCATTTTTACCATTAATATTCATACCATCTGAACCACACACGCCTTCACCACAGGAATGGCGAAAGGACAGGCTTTCATCCTGTTCATTCTTTATTCTTAACAGCGCATCACGCAGCATCATACCCGGAGCCGGATCAACGAGCGTATATTCCTGCATATAAGGTCTGGGATCAGTTTCCGGATTGTATCGATAAATAGAAAAGCGCATATTAATAAACCCTTTCTTTGGGTGGAAAGGTGTCTACAGTCATTGGTTTGGTACGTACCGGCTTGTAACATAAGCGGTTATCCTGCAGGTAATACAGGCTATGTTTCATCCAGCGTTCATCATCACGCTGCTGATAATCCACTCTGGAATGGGCTCCGCGGCTTTCCTGACGAGCCAGTGCACTGGTCACTGTAGCGAGCCCCAGTTCCACCAGGTTTTCCAGCTCCAGCGCTTCTATGCGTGCAGTATTAAAAATACTGGAATGATCGCTGATATGCGCATATTCAAGCTGATCTTTTATATCCTGAACGGCTTTTACGCCTTCGGCCAGCACATCTTCTGTTCTGAATACACCACAATATTCTTCCATAACCTGCTGCAGGCGGTTTTTTAACTGAGCAACACTGACATTTTTAGCATGATCTGAGTTTTCATGATCTGAGCTCTCATGTTCTAACGCTCCTGTTTCCCAGTGAGCCAGCCTTTGTAATGCCTGTTCTATACTCTCATCCGGTAACGCCTGATGCCGACGATGAGATTTAAGATAGTCAATAATATGTTTACCTGCCGCACGACCAAATACCACAATATCCAGCAGGGAGTTTCCCCCCAGGCGATTGGCACCATGTACAGAAGCACAGGCGCATTCTCCTGCGGCATACAGACCGGGAATTGCTTCTTCGCCGCCGGTTCCAACAGGTACGACTACCTGAGCATTTTTATTAGTCGGGATCCCCCCCATAGTATAATGGGCAGTTGGAAAAACCGGAACCGGTTGATCAATGGGATCAATACCTAAAAAGGTCATACAGGTATCTCGAATCCCCGGCAGACGTTTTTTTATCACCTCAGCATCCAGATGATCCATTTTTAACAGCACATAATCTTTATTGGGACCACAGCCCCGTCCTTCCCGGATTTCAATAGCAATGGCCCGGCTGACCACATCTCTTGAAGCCAGATCCTTAACATGCGGGGCATAACGCTCCATAAACCGCTCACCCTCAGCATTGATCAGATAACCGCCTTCACCTCTGACCCCTTCGGTAATCAACATCCCCTTACCCGCCACTCCGGTAGGATGAAACTGAAAAAATTCCATATCCTGCAGAGGAATACCTGCCCGCAGTGCCATAGCCAGACCGTCACCGGTATTAATGCTGGCATTGGTATTAGTACGAAATAACTGACCGGCACCACCGGTGGCTATTAATGTCGTTTTGGCTTCAATAATAATTTTTTCTCCGGATTCTATATCAAAGGCCAGCACCCCGAGAATATCTCCGCGTTTATTTTTTAATAAATCCACGGCAAAGAACTCATCAAAAAAATGAGTTTTGGCATTAATATTCTGCTGATATAAAGTATGCAGCATGGCATGACCGGTTCGATCCGCAGCGGCACAGGTGCGCGCCGCCTGTTCACCGCCAAAATTCTGGCTCTGACCGCCAAAAGGCCGCTGATAAATAGAGCCGTTTTCCAGACGCGAAAACGGCACACCAAAGTGTTCCAGCTCCACTACAGTCTTAGGAGCCGCCCGACACATATATTCAATGGCATCCTGATCGCCAAGATAATCACTGCCTTTTACTGTGTCATACATATGCCAGTGCCAGTTATCATCGGTCACATTTCCCAGGGCGGCATTCATGCCGCCCTGGGCTGCCACCGTATGCGAGCGGGTGGGAAAAACTTTGGATACTACTGCTACGGTGGCTTCTGCCTGAGACAACTGCAGTGCAGCCCTGAGACCTGCCCCGCCAGCACCAATAACCAGGGTATCAAATTTTCTTTGCGCAATATTCATTCAGCTAAGGTCTCATTGTTAAACATTTAATGACAGGGAGAACAGGATCCGTAATAAATACAGACTCGAAGTGATCAGAAAAAAACTGATACCGGCCAGAGTGAACAATCGAAGGCTGTCGTTAGACACATAATCCAGCACAATATCCCGCATACCAACCCAGGCATGATAGGCAAGGTGTAGAAAAAACAGGCCGGTTGCAGTATTCATTAATGGATGGGAAAACCACTTAACCCATTGCAGATAGGTCATCTGATCCTGAGTCAATATAACACTTAGAAAATAGAGGATATACAGCATCATAAATGCGCCTGTCAAGCGCTGATATAACCACGCCTGAAGTCCTTTTGCCTGATAGCTCATGTCCGTACCCTCATAATAATCCTGTTTTTTTAGCTCTTAAATAAATACCAGACAAACCAGAGGGTAATAACGCCCCCAAGGAACATAACCAGTAAGGCTGTTTTCTGAGCAGTCTGCCGGTTAATACCTATATCCACGTCCAGCAGAAAATAACGGATACCGGCAATAAAGTGATGTGCCAGTGCCCACACCAGGGCAATCATTATCAGTTTAATCCATATCCCGCTCAATTCTGCCTGTGCCTGAATAAATCCAGCTTCACTGGATAAGGACATCTGCAGCAGGTATAAAACATAAGGGAGAGACAAAAACAGCAAGATACCGGCGGCCCGATGCCCGACAGACATCACCGCCGAGAGGGGAAATTTGACCGTTAACAGATTTAAATTTTTGGGTCGTGGCGCTCTGGAATGCATTGAAAATTCTCTTTGCCGTCATTATATGAATAAAGCATATACCTTAATGAGAGTAGATCAAGAAAATGACCAATAAATGGATAAATTATTTAACTGAAACAGGCCTGTCTATTAATACCCGCAGAGAACTCAGCCATGATTCTGAGGCAACGGCTATTCCTGATGCACCATTGTATCTTAGCGACCTGTCCTGGCTTGGTCTGCTGGAAGTTAAAGGTGATGACCTACTGACCTATCTGCAGGGACAGTTAAGTAATGATATTAATACGGTCAGTTCCAGCCTTTCTCAGTTAAGCGCCCTGTGCACCCCCAAGGGTCGGATACGGGCATTATTCAGAATTATAGCGGATGGTGATAAATTATTGCTGCAGTTACCCCACCCTCTGCTGGAAGAAAATCTTAAACGCCTGAAAATGTTTATTTTAATGAGCAGGGTGGAACTCAATGATGCCAGTGATGACTATGTCAAAATTGGCATTGCCGGAAAGGATGCTGAAAAAACCTTACAAAAGGCTGGTTTTACCATTCCTCAGGAAACCAATATGGTTGTTAAAAATAACCATATAATATTGCTGCGCTTAGCAGGCGAGCAGCCTCGTTTTGAGTGTCTGGGTCGTTTTGAAGATATTAAGCCCTTATGGGAATTATTAACTGCCCAGGCAAAAATATTAAATGCCGGTCAATGGCGTCTGCTGGATATTAAGTCCGGCATACCCAATGTATTCCCGCAGAGCAGCGAAAACTTTATTCCCCAAATGCTGAATTTACAAGTACTCAATGGTGTTAGTTTTAAAAAAGGCTGTTATACCGGACAGGAAGTGGTCGCCAGAATGCAATAC
>JALVAL010000103.1 GCA_027011205.1 Gammaproteobacteria bacterium | reverse complement strand
TTCGGGGGGATTTTTTTTTTTTTTTTTTTAATTCTGGACAGGGGGGACAGCTAGGACTCGCCCTTGTCGGACGCGCCGTCGGTCCGTCCAGCCAGCTTTATTCGGTCCGGTGTTCGCGGGTGGACGTTAAGCATAAGTCCGAGAGTTGTCATATCTACTCGCATATCCACATATCCCATGACTTATACACATTGTACATCGGACAGGCCGAAATATCGTGGCCGCTCGTCGGTCACATCTGAAATAGGGGTTGACGCCCCGCCCTCTGTGTGGTATACTGGGGGTTCACGACATAGAGGAAACGACATGAACATAAAAATTTTTCACGATTTGGACCGCTCCATTGACGATTTCAGCTTGCTTAACCATTGGGCGGCGGTATTGGAGTGGTTTCAAAGGCAAGAGCGCGAGCAGACGCCTACTCCTTTAACGGCGCGTCAGGTACTAGAGCGCAATTACCTATTTGGCATAACAGAAATTAAGGGTTGTCGGGTAGATGACAAGGGCTGCCTTCATTATCCCGGTGATCCTGTAATAAAGCCGCGCATGCGAATGAGCTGGGAGGATGAGCTGGTTTACCTATATGACTCGGGTATAGTCGCAATCACCGATTTTACTGGTTCACTTTTTGTAACGAGGGTTGACTAATGAGCGGATCAAATGTAAGGGCTAATCAGCTAACTTCCGAGCACGATATAGTCAGACGGGTTCTTGTGGCTCTTATTCGCGAGGTGTCTACTCGTCCAAGAGATTTTAGATCACTCCTTGTGATCATAGGGCTGAATCGAATTTTAGCAAATCACTCTGTTTCCAAAGCGTCAGGCGTCTTGAAGACTAATTGGGTTGCGGGGTATAACGTAGTAACTGGAGAAAGAAGATGAAAAATGAGCAGCAATCCCGGCAGGAGTCGGTCAGTAAGTTTGTCCCATCCACCGGTAAGGAGAAGTATATAAAGCCTTCTTCCCCTACTGAGCCTTGGGAAGAAGTCAAAAGAATGTGGGTGGAATCGAGAAATCTTGCAGCTTCTGCAGTTTCTTTGTTTATGGACATGGGGGATATTTTAATCCCATTACGCGAGCAGACAACAGACGCCAAGTTCGGAACTCTTCGCAAAAAGTATGTGCCTGAGCTTTCACGGCAGGATGCTTACAGGGCCATGAATATGGCAAGAAATCGCGAGCGGTTTAGGGTTGATCTCGATTCACCTACTCCATCACTTTCTGTGTTTGCGGAAATGGTTAACGCTTCGGATGATCTTGTGAAAAAGGTCATTGAAAAGACTGCTGATCCTGCCGAAAAGACTCCCACAGTAAAGGAAGTGCGCGAGGAGGTCAAAAAGGAGAAGCCTACGTCGGTCGATGATTTCGAAGAATCGGTGATTGCAACAGTAGGTGACAGTGAAGATGTGACCGACGTCGATCAAGTTGATTTGCCGCCAAAGAAAACCAATCAGGAAATCTTGGCTATGTCGCTTGCGAAACGAATAGCTGAGCTGGGCGAGGAAGATTTGGACACGTCGTCTGCCCTTTTGTTAATCGGGTTGAATCCTGACTATGACGGCAATTACCCTTGTAATATCGCAACATGGCATGGCATAATCGCTACTATTTTGAAAACTTGTACACGGGAGGAAGCCAAGGTGGTTACGTATTGTGCCGCCATGGTAGACCGGACTTTATGGACATGAACTTTTGCTGGCATAAATGGAAACTTGGGAATGAAAATGTCACTCTTGACCGAATTCGCTACTGTGAAAAGTGCGGCAAGCAACAATGGTGGCGGGGTTATTGGAGTAACAAAAAATGAAGCATTTACTACTATTTTTTTCGCTCGTACTTCTTGTGGTTTATGGTTTGATATTTGCCACGACGTACGAGCATCCAAAGCAAGAAGACGAAGGAGTTCCTGAGTTAACTTGCCCTAACTATGGCTTAGCCAGAGAGGATTAATATGAGAATCAAAAAAGGCGCTTCGATCGCCGGATTGAAAATCGAAATGAGAAAGGTTCTGATTGCTGCTGACAAGGTTTACAAAGAGGCGGGCAAAGAGCTTGTTATTACTTCCGGCTTGGAGGGCGAGCACAGTGCCGGGTCTTTGCACTATTACGGTTACGCGGTTGATATCCGGCACAATTTTTTCTCAGAAGCAGAGAAATCTGAAGTGCACAGGGCATTGATTAAAGCTCTTCCATCATCGAAGTATGACGTAGTGTGGGAGAAAACGCATTTCCACATCGAGTATGACCCAGATTCAGGGTGGGATTGATATGAGTTCAAGCCAAACAGTTTCTGTAAAGGAAATGCTAAAGGACCACTGGCGTAACAGGGTCGAGCAGATGTGTGGATATTTAATTGGCTCAAAATCAAGGAGAGCAGGAATTACTTTTAACGAGGCTTCAAAGCTCATGCTTGATTGGTTGAATAAAGAAATCCCAGACCTCAAGGCGGAAAATTTCCCAAGCATGGACACAGATCAATGCCAGAAAATAATCAACTTCTTGCATAAGGAGGGGTTTAAATGACTAATCAAGAAATCCAAACTTTGAAAAGACTTGATACGGTGTTTTTTTCAAAGCAGATCCGTAAGCAAGGGCTTGTGCCGCCAAGTCAAGAAGTGGTACTAGTAAGCCTGCACAAAGTAAGATATATGACTACCGAGGGTATTCCCCGTGAAATGCGCCGCGAATCAAAAGAATGGCTTCGTGAAAATGGTTTTAAGGGCATCAACGGATATCCGTTACTGGAAGAAGGCGTATTGCCGGGAGATAAGCATGAAGAATAAATATGGGAAGATGATTTCGGTGCCTATTGGACTGAGATTTAAGAAAATAATAGTGACGAAAATGGGCGGAAATTTTTGGCTATGCAAGCTACGATTCCGTAATGCTTCTGTTGCCGAGCGCTGGATAAAAAGATTTGATGTGCCATCCGACTTCTGGCGCTGGATCGGTGCACGATGACTCGTCGTACGCCCCCGACGGCGTCGGACATATCGTCGTGCCCGTCGGTCAGTCGACCCGGTATATGTGTGGGGGGTCGTCGTAGAGACCCGGAGGAGGTATATCCTAAAATTCTTATTCTGGGATGTGAAGATCCACTTATGTGGTATGCTTCCTTTGTTGGCGAGACTGTGCCTTACGTAAGAGAAGAAAAAGACCACTTCATAAGCAGAGAACCTGATGGCTACGTCAATATTGTGAAAAAATCAGATGCGGAGATCGTAGGTAGGTTAAAAGGCATATTGTGCCCGTCATGTGACAAGTTGTACGTGCCAAAACCGGGGTTTGCACAATGCCCTAATTGCGGAGGTTGAGAAATGAGCATGAGTCGAGCGGATATTTTGGTTGATGCAATAGAATATGAACTGGATAGGTCAAACATAAAGGAGACAGAAGCTCACAATAAAGTAATGGAGTGGGTAAACGAGCTTTATGACTTAGCAGAAGCCAATACCGTTCGTCGGCTCGAAGATAAAAGGGGATTGACACCCCCTAGCTGATATGGTATAATAACGATCTGGTAGCGGCACAGCTACCCCAACAATCAAACTCGAATAGGAGAGTACAATGTCAAAAGTTAACCCTGATGCAACATCTGAGCAAGAATCCCCGGTCACTGACAATGAAAGCAAGGTTACTATTGCGGTCAACAAAGAAAAGTACCAACCATCCCGTACTGCTGCTGGCACGAAATCCCTGAACAATGGTGACCCGGTGGCACAGGCGTTGGAAGGTATGACTCTGGAAGAAGTGCAAGATTTGGCCGATAAGTTTATCGGTGAAAACGATTTCCGCACTCGTTATGCGAAGCTGAATCGCGGCATGCAGCGCATGAACATCGGCAACCGAATTCGCGGCCATATGCGAAAAGCCGATGTGCTGGACAAGGATAAAAACGTCGTCAAGACCGGTGAAGAAGTGTTTGCCAAGGTGTCGGCCCCTCTTGTAAAGGCAACCAAGGCCCGTATTGCCGCCGAAGAAAAGGCTAAGGCAACCAAGGCCGCTGCATCGGAAAAGAATTCCGAATCAAAAGCAGCATAGAACCCCCAAGTCTACCCCTCCCTAGGGTAGCATTTTTAAACCTCCCTGCTATTATGGCAGGGAGGTTTCTTTTTTAACGACAGGGTGAGAAAATGAGATTATTAAAAGAAGGAAACGCGTTCATATTTAAATGTGAATTTTGGGAAAACCACTTAGCAAAAGCTATCCCAGATAGAAAGTGGGTAGTAAAGAACAAGCAGTGGGAAGCGCCTGTAACACTGGCAAACGCAAAATATTTTTACGATGTTGTTGATTCTAGTGACATCGAGCCGGAAGCTATGAAAAAAATAAATGAGCTTCTGGACGGGGACAAGAATAGGCTACCATTCCCGTCGTGGTACAAGTTTAAAAATTCCCCCATGAAATGCCAGCGCGAAGCACTTAATAAGTCTTTTGTTAAGGAAGCATTTGCCTATATAATGGATATGGGAACTGGCAAGTCTTTCACAGCGATTAATTTTGCCGCAGCAAAGGCTATGATGGGCGAAATAAACGGCATGCTCATAGTATGCGACACTGGCATTAAGCCTGTTTGGATGAAAGAATTTGAAGAGCATTGTCCTATTGATTATGATATCTTTATAATGGAGTCAGGGGCAGCTAAAAACGCAGAGAAGTGGATTAATAAAACAAGTGATCGGTTAAAGGTTTTAGTGGTAGGAGTAGAGTCTTTGTCTACTGGGCCGTACGCAAAACAAATAGCTAATCTGTTCGTTTTAAAACACGCAACATATATGACTATTGACGAATCGTCGTCGATAAAAAATCCGTCAACAAAGCGAACAAAAATTTGCTGGGAACTGGGCGGGCTGTGTAAATACAGGTCGATTCTCAATGGCACTCCTGTAGATGAAGGAGTTGAAAATTTGTTCTCCCAATTCAGATTCCTTGACTGGTCCATTATCGGTGTAAAAAACTATACTGTGTTCAAGAACCGGTATTGCGTTATGGGCGGGTTTGAAGGGCGCAAAATAGTGGGATACAATAACCTTAAGGATTTATTTAAAAGAATTGAACCTTATGTGTACACAGTGAAAATTACTGATGTCGAGGATATGCCCAAACGTTTGTATGAAGAGGTTATTGTTGAGCCTACATCAGAACAGAAGAAAATTCTCAATGATATGGCCAGCAAAATGATGACAGCATCACAGGATGATCGAGTAATAGAAGTTGAAACAGTCCTTGAAAGAATGACCCGTTACCAGCAAGTGACTGGGGGGTACTTCCCATATGATCTTACTCCTGAAGAATTATCGATGGCGAGAAAGTCGGATCCAAAGCATGGGATTACTAAGATAGCAGGAAAAAATCCCAAGATGGACGCCCTCATTGAACAGGTAGAAAAATTGGATAGTAAGCGTAAGTTTATAATTTGGGCCAGGTTCTCGCGTGAAAGAGAAGACATAGTTAAATGGTTCGAGAAAAATCGGCCCGGAACTTACGTCCACCTTGGTGCTGGATTAAGCAGCCAAGAAAAGTATGATATGATGGAAAAATTTCAAACTGATCCTCAGGTTACGGCGTTTATAACTTCACAGCAGATAGGAAGCAAAGGGCTAACCCTTACTGCAGCCACTGTGGCATTTTATTATTCTAACTCGTTTAGTTACACTCAGCGTGAACAAAGCGAACGTCGCCCGTGGCGCAAGGGCCAAAAGCACCCTTGTTTGTATGTTAACCTAACCATGAACCATAAAATCGATAAGCAGATTAATAAAGCTCTGCGAGATAAAAAGTCGATTGCGGATTTCGTAATGGAGCAAATGTCATGAGTTTCACAGGAAAATTGTATGATGGCTACCCTGCTAGATATTGGGTGGCAAAATCACCACTACCAGATTTGTCCCTGTCTTGTTTTACTTCAAGAATGCGAAGAGGGTATAGCGTAAAAAGGGCCATAACAGAACAAGTAAATTACGCTAGAAAAACGAAGCCCAAAAGCAACCATCCATTCAAAAATTCAAGGAGTGTGTGGACCAACAAAAGCATTGAAGCAGCAAAGGAAGCAGAGCAAAAAGCCCCATCGTGCTGCGGCAACAATATGAATTACATCCCATCAGAAGATCGGTTTGTATGCAGATTCTGTCATACATACTCTGCACCATACCGCCCGTCGGGAGATAGAATAAAGGAGGGTTGACACGGCGATCCCGCCATGTTATAATAGTAGCACGACAATGAGGAATAAATAGTGGGTTCAGGAAAAGTTTTCGTGACGCAGTTCACCCCCAAGGGCGACTACACAGAAGCAGAGAAGTGGGGAAATGTGTGTTTCATAACGAAGCATGAGCACAGACCTGAGCCTACGTCAAGAGAAATAAACATGGCGGTCGAGCTTGACATAAAGAAGTTTCGAAGCCTATATATACAAGGGATTGACTTTATCCTTGTGTCTCCATCAGGAGTAGTAAATATCGCGGTGGGGGCGAATCTTCCTTGCGGAATGCACAAAATTCTCAAGTGGGACAATAGAAGTAAAACTTATCGATTGCATAAACTATGGATATAATACGACATGAACGACTTTGAAGAAAAATATAACGGAAAGAACCTGGCCCAAGTGGCCGCCAGTTTTAAATCTTTACGCGAAAAGCACGCGGATTTAAAAGAGCAAGCCGCTGACATCTGGAAGGAGGTGGATTACCTCCGGATGACTGCTATCCCTGAATTGATGGAAGAAATGGGCATAGATACCGTGAAGTTGACCGACATCGGTCGAATCAGCTTACAAACTCAGGCGTCATGCTCGACCCTCGATAAAAACAAACTGATGGATTGGCTCCGGGAACATGATTCTGAAGACATAATTTCGGATACTATTAACTCGTCTACCTTGAAGTCTTTTGTTATGCACCGGATTGCTGACGGCGAGGAAATTCCTCCTGATGACATCATTAAATTCAAGCCATTTCAAGTGGCAACAATTACTAAAGGGTAATCAGCCTTCCCTTAAAAGGCTGTAGAACTGTGAAAGGAGAAATCCAAATGGCTAAAAATGTAGCTAAGAAAGAAGAAACCGCGATTGTATCAATTGAACGTCCTGAATGGATGAATGATGACAATAGTCGCGGGCAAGAAGGGGTTGGGATTGATGACCTTACGATTCCTCGATTGAGCATCATCCAAGATTTGTCGCCTCAGCGCAAGAAGAATGATCCGGCTTATATCGAAGGTGCTGATTCCGGTATGCTATTCAACACGGTGTCCAATGCCTTATATGGTGAATCGGTCATGTTTGTTCCCTGCTTCTACCGCAAGGAATGGGTGATCTGGAAATCGCAAAATTCCGGTGGCGGGTTTTGCGGGGCATTCGGTTCAAAAGCTGAAGCTGAAGCCGAATTCCAATCCGAAGGTTACGATGATAAGGTAGACAAGAAGGGCGATCCGGAATATGAAATTGTCGATACAGGACAGCAATTCGGGATTTTGGTTCACCCTGACGGCACAACTGAAGACATCGTGATTTCCCTGGCCAAATCCAAGCGCAAGGTTGACCGCCAATTCAACACTCTTATCAAGATGGGCGGCGGTGACCGATTCAGCCGGATTTACAAAATTTCTGCGGTTGCGGACCAGAATGCTGCTGGTCAGGATTATTTCAACTTTGGCGTGTCTCACATGGGATACGTCAATGAAGAAATCTACCGGAAAGGCGAAGCAATGTATGAAGCTATCTCCTCTGGTCAGCGTGATGTTGTTCGTGACACAGATTCGCCGGCGAAGCCTGCTGACGAAGCTGAATACTAACTTTTAACCCCCCCCGGCCAAGGATGGCTGCTTTTAGGAGAACTTAGAATGCCTGATTACGACAACACGAATAGCGGCGCACTGTTCAAGAACGACAAGAAAAAAACTTCTTCGCACCCGGACTACACTGGGCAGCTTGATGTTGAAGGAACAGAATACTGGTTATCAGCGTGGATAAATAAGTCGGCTGCAGGGAAGACTTACATGAAGATCAAGATCAATGAAAAAGATCCTCATGCAAGAGCAAAACATGCAGATAACGCCGACAAACTTGATGATAACTTCGACGATATTCCGTTCTAATGTTCCCTGATTTACACAAATTTCCTTATCTGTCCTACGACACCGAAACAACTGGGTTAAAGTATAGGGCGGATAAGGTTTTTGGGTTCAGCCTTAGTACGCCAGATGGCAAAGACTACTACTATGACATAAGAGAAACTCCAAAAGCGGTTGACTGGATAAATGATGAGTTAAGGCATTACGATGGCATAAAAATTATGCACAATGCCAGTTTTGATGTGAAAATGTCAGATTACACAGGAATCCACATCCCTCTTGTTAATTGCCAAGATACCGTAATAATAGCGTGCCAAATAAACGAGCATTTGTTTAGTTATCAACTAGATGACCTTCTTAAAAAGTACATGGGGATGGAGAAAGATACGACGATATACCAAAAAATGGCTGATTTATTTGGTGGCCTGCCGACTAGGAATGTTCAAATAGGAAGAATACACAAAGCACCATCCGAAGTGGTAGCTCCTTACGCCAAGATGGACACAAGAGGCACATTGGCTCTGTGGGAATGGCAGCAGGAAGAAATAGAAAGGCAAGGAATACAGCAAATAGTAGAATTTGAGCTTAGTCTTATGCCGACGTTCATAAGAAATGAAATGAAGGGCATAAGAGTAGATCTAGACTACGCAGAGAAGGCTATGGACAAGCTTACTCCCTTAATAGAAAAAGAGCAAAAAACCTTGGATGAATGGGCTGGAAGTAATATAAATGTAAATTCCTCTCCTCAAATCAAAAAGATGTTCTCCCCCGTAGAGGTATCAGACGGAGTGTGGGAGACAAAGGATGGTGTGGCAATAGGAACTACTCCAAAAGGAGGGCCATCTATAAACGCAGATGTTTTGAGAGAAATGAACCACCCAGCGGCTAAATGCATATTAGAATTAAGGTCCACTATGAAGATGCGGGATACATTCCTAGGAAAGCATGTTCTTGAACATGCAATAAAGGATAGAGTGTACCCCAGCATAAATCAATCAAAGGGTGACGAGGGAGTAGGAACTGGCACTGGAAGGCTTAGTTATAACGACCCTGCCATGCAGCAAATTCCAAGCAGAAACAAAGAAAAAGCTGCGATAATCAAGCCAGCTTTCTTACCCGACGTCGGTCAAGTATGGGTTGATGGGGACATGGCTTCATTCGAAGTACGGGTTTTCGCCCATCTTGTTAATAACCCAGAAATCATTGCAGCCTTTAAAGAAAACTCAGACCTAGATTTCCACGAATTTGTTGCTTCTCTTACGGGACTAGTCAGAAATGCAACCTATTCTGGCCAACCGAATGCAAAGCAACTGAATTTATCTATGATATTTAATTCGGGGAACGGGGCGATAGCCGATAAAATGGGCATGGAATGGGCATGGGACGAGTTTACAGCAAAAGACGGCAAACTCATAAGGTATAAGAAAGCTGGGAAAGAAGCGTTAGAGGTAATAAACAGGTATCATCAAAGGATACCTGGAATAAAAGAATTAGCAAACGGATGCAAAAAGGTAGCAGAGGACAGAGGATTCATATTCACAAAAACAGCAGGTCGCAGGCTAAGATTCCCTAGGGGATATAAATCTTACAAGGCATCCGGCTTATTGATACAAGCAACATCGGCAGATTTAAATAAAGAAAATTGGAAGATAATAGAAGAAGAACTGGGAGAAGAGGGAAGGCTTATATTGAATACCCATGACTCATATTCAATGAGCTTACCGGAAGATTGGAAGCCGTATTATAATAGAGTAAAAAGGAGAATAGAAGAAGAAGGAAGGGTTCGTGTGCCGTTAAAGCTAGATTGGAACGGTGCAGGAAGAAATTGGCACGAAGCATTACAGAAAGTAGACAATACAAGGGGTTAAAAGTGGAAATAGCAGACATAATGAAGCACCCATCACAAGAGTGGAAGGTTTACGAAGCTGCCCTGTGGTACATAGATCAGGACATAAGGGTTTTGCCGCTGGTAAAGAACGGAAAAAGACTCCCGGCTAAAGAATTTAATGTGTCATATTCAAACGCATCAAAAAGCAAAAGGGTTATAACAAAATGGTTTCATCCGGAAGAAGGCAGATTCCCTGGCTGGAATATAGGGATAGCATGCGGTATAAAGGGAGGAGTGTTTGCTGTCGATATAGACAGGCATGGCGGGGAAGACGGGTTGTTAAACTTCGAGAGGCAACTCGAAAGAGCGGGTGAAGAATTTCCTGTATGCCCCACCCAAGTTACTCCAAATGATGGACTCCACTTGCTATTTAAATGGCAAGAAAACGCTTCTTCTTCCACCAATAAGATTGCTAAATGTGTTGACACAAGAGGAGGAACGGAAACTAGTTCAAAAGGGCATATAGTGGCATTCCCCTCTATTGTTGAAGGAAAAATGTACGAGTGGAAGAGTTGGCCTGAAGCAATACCAGATATACCGAAATGGATGACTGATCTACTAGGGGTACATTGGAATCCTCCTGCATCGAACAGAGGAAACGAGCAAGTAACATCGGATGATGTCAATGAAGCAGTCCCAGTAGACCAAATAGAGAAAATGTTGACATTCATAGATCCAAATGAATGTGATTATGATAAATGGCTGAAAGTAGGGATGGCCATAAAATCTCAGCAGAATAACGATGAAGGGCTTGAGTTGTGGGACAACTGGTCAAAAAAGGGAGAGAGATATTCACCCGGGGAATGCTACATAAGATGGGAAGGGTTCGATGATTTAGGTAACGTGAGAGCTGGTACTCTATTCTTTTACGCTAGAGAAGGTGGGTGGAAAATAGAAAATCACGACGCAAAAGGAAACTCTTTCGATGAAGTAGTGGCTAAGATGAACGAGACTTATGCCGTAGTATCTATAGGGGGAAAAATAAGAATATTGGCCGAGCGAGAAATAGTGTGCGACACAGATATGCACTATCAACTACTAGATAAAGAATCGTTCAAAACTTTGCTGCAGAATCAAACAGTCCTAGTTAAGGTGGGCGGAAAAACAAAAAGAGTGGGAATAGCCGACGTTTGGCTAGGTCACGAAGGAAGGCGAACATATATTAATGGAATTTCTTTGTTCCCTGATGGCAGAGTCCCGGAAGGATACTTTAACACATGGAACGGGTTCTCAGTAAAACCTGAGAAAGGAAAGTGTAATTTATTCTTTAGTCACATTAAGAATGTGCTATGCGACAACAACGATGATCTGTATGAGTGGATACTAGACTGGTTGGCCGATTTGGTCCAAGACCCAGCTAACCCAAAAGGATGTGCAGTAGTAATGAGAGGACCAGAGGGGTCTGGTAAGGGACTTCTAGCTAATACAATAGGTGAGCTATTCGGTCCTCACCATAGACACCTAATAGACGATACGCATCTGACGTCGAACTTTAATGCTCATTTGCTTGACGCCATCACCGTGTTTGCGGATGAAATAACATGGGGAGGAAACAAGAAAACAGCAGGAAAGTTAAAAGGAATGGTGACTGAAAGGAATCTTGTAGGAGAAAGGAAAGGCGTTGATGCTTTATTATACAGGAACATGATCCACGTGTTCATAGCTTCCAACAGTGATTGGGTCATCCCAGCCGGAGCCGGGTCTAGAAGATGGTTCGTATTGGACGTGTCCGGTGAACGGTGCGGGGATAGGAAGTATTTTAACGCCATTCTTAATGAGTTGAAGAATGGCGGAAAGTCTGCTATACTATATGAATTACTAAACCGGGAGATAACAAACGATTTGAGGGTAGCCCCCGAGACAAAAGGACTGTCGGATCAAAGAATGTTGAACACTCAGGGGGATACTGTATTTCAGTGGTGGAGAAAGTGTCTAATTTCCGAAAAGATTCCGGTCATTGACCTCAAAGAAGATGAAAATGTAGGGTGGCCATCTATTGTCAGCAAAATAGGACTTTATGAGGCGTATGAGGAATACGCCTCTGTACGGAGAGAAAGGCCAGTAATAGAAAACGTTTTTGCTAAGAAAGTTACTGATTACGGAATAAAGGCAACTAGACCTACTATAAATAAGCGAAGACAAAGAGTTTATGAGATACCAAGCATAAAAGTAGGAATCGCCAAGATAAATAAAATAATTCCTGGCGCAATTATTGACGACAATCCAATGAAAAAAGGTAAATAATATGAACACGAAGAAAGCTGATATGATAATCGATCTGCAATACGGATCTACAGGGAAAGGGCTAATCGCCGGATACTTAGCCGAAAAAGAAGGCTATGATGTATGTGTCACGGCAAATATGCCCAATGCGGGGCATACCTACATCGACAGCAAAGACCAGAAAATGGTGCATAAGGTATTGCCCAACGGAGTAGTGTCACCAAGCTGCGAGTGGGCTGTTATCGGGCCGGGCGCTGTTTTTAGTGTTGAAAGGCTCATAGCCGAGTTAGACCACCTCGATAGTTTGGGGTATAGTGGATTTAGGGTAGCCATACACCCTAACGCTTGCGTTCTTCTTCCAAGGCATATTAACGGAGAGGATCACTTGCACACAATTGGTAGCACGAAGCAGGGGTCTGCAGCTGCCATGATTGAGAAAATAAACAGAAGAACAGATCCTGGGCATTGCTTGGCTAGAAACTATAAGGACATAATACCAAAGAAAGCCGACGAAGTGCTGACTGAAGGAAGAGTTGAAGTCGTGTCCCACGAAGATTACAGGATGATAATCAGTTGTGCTCGAAGAATTCTGTTGGAAGGTGCACAAGGATATAGCTTAGGAATCAATCAGCCTTTTTGGCCATACGCCACAAGTCGGGAGTGTACCCCCGCTCGATTTATGTCTGACATGATGATTCCATTACCTATGCTGACCAAAGTGATTGGCGTAGCGAGGGTGCATCCAATAAGGGTAGGCGGTACTTCTGGCGGGTGCTATGACGACCAAGAAGAATTAACTTGGCAGAAGGTGGGCCAAATTCCGGAACTTACAACCGTAACACAAAGAGAACGGCGAGTGTTTGGTTTTTCGTACAGGCAGATGAATGATGCTATCTGGGAAACGCAGCCGGATGAAATTTTTCTAAATTTTTGTAATTACGATAAAAATAAAGCATTGGAAATACGATTCAATTACCCAGACAGAATAAGATATATGGGATGGGGTCCGGCTCAAAAAGACGTGGAAGAAGTGTAATGAACAAATACAAAGAGGCGGCGGAAATTCTTAATTCAATGGCTGAAGTAAAGATGGCTATGAACAATCATAAAGGAAAAATTGAAGACGCAGCGCATCAATCGATTATGTCTGCTCTGGACAACGAGTTGGAAGAGCTGTCAGAAGCGTTAAGTGACCAAGACATGATCCACATTATCGAAGAAGCAGCCGATGTGCAAAATTTCTTACTGGCCTTGGTTCAGCAACAGTTAAATAAGTACAGGAGCAGAAAATGAACATAAACGACATATTGCTTTCACAAACAATAAAGCGGTGGACAATTGTGGCTACGGTGAAAGACCAGTCTCTCGCTGAGCATTTATTTAATGTGTCGATGATAGCGAGAGCGATTTGTGCAGAAATGCAAATCGATGATACTTTTGTGATTAAGTATGCATTAGACCATGATTTAGATGAAGTTATGACGGGCGACATACCCTCGCCCGCTAAATCGAGATTGGGAATTAAATCCAATGTGTATGGTGGGAAATCGAAAAATAAGTGCTCTATTGTAGAACAAGTAATAGTCAAAGCAGCTGATTTGATTGACGCCAACAACTTCATCAAATATAATCAAGTTGATCGGCATGGGCAGCAGGTAGCCGAGTACACAAGAAGAAAACTAAATCAATTCCTGGAAGCTATGTCGCAGCAGCATCCGGAAGCCTACCTTGCCACTGAGAATGTTATTTCCATGATGGATTTTGGTGAGTTTGAAACGGAGATTTACGATGTCTGAGAGAAACTTATGGCTTGAGCTTAGTTCTCGTTTATCAGGTCAATGGCATGCCAGCAGAGTGGAATCGCACGCTACAAGTGCTGGAATACCAGATGTGGATTATTGTTTTTTAGGGGGAGAAGAAGGCCACCTTGAGCTGAAATATGGGAAGTATAAAAAGTTAAGTTCGAAAAGCAAAATGCCTGAAATAAGAGGAACTCAAGTAAGGTGGTGTAACAACAGAGTAAGAGCTGGTGGAACGGTAATTCTGATTACGAAGTTAGTTGAAGGAGACGTAGACATCTACTTCTTGCACGATGGCAGCAAAATTGAACAACTAAGCGATTGCCGAGAATACTGGTTCTGGCTAAAAGAAGCAAAATGCCGTGACAATTATATGTCAGACAAAATAATCGCAGCAATTAAACATTGGAAGGAATATTATGTCAAATAAAAATTTAAACTTGGAATTGAAGATCATAAGACTTGCGGTAAAGGAAATGACTACCAAGCTTCAAAAAACAAGAAGGCTTGGTGACAACCCTAAACTTCACGCATCAATAAACAATATAGTGAGAGAAACTGAAAGCATCCAAGCTCAGCAATTTGAGCTTGGATTATCGGACAATGACTTGCGTTAAATTTGATACGTCCACGTGCCTTGAGATTGGGTAACATCCCACACTCCAGATTCTGTGCACTCGATCGTAAGAGTGTCGCCCGCAGTAGCAGACGATCTTATATATTTATCCACGGCGCTTGCAAGCCTGAAACTCTCGCCCAATGCGGGGTCAAGCTGAAGGTAATAAGCCTCGGCAACAACAAAACTGAACTTCATCCCTAACGTGGCAGGAGGTAAGGCGAGAGATCCTGCGGCAGTCGCACCATAAGTCGTAATGATTGACCCTGACATTGTTCGGTTGAGCGCGGATATCTCCCGTGAACCGGTTATCCAGTTATCATAAACCGGAGTTTCGCCGTCAAACACGTACCGAGCTTTTTTGCCCGCAGCATTTGCTGGGGTAAGGACTATATCCGTCCTGAGCGTCCCAGCATCAGCACCATTGCCATGCCAATTATTTTTCCCAAGCTTGAGTATTTGGCCCTTTGAACTGAACGCTTTCAAACTTATGGCTGCTTTAGTCCCATAAGCATCACCTCCTTGCGTTGAAGGTATTCCGAAATAATTACCCTCAACAACCCAGCCCGCAAACAAGTCTTCTGTTTCTGTCTGCCCTGCGGCGTCAAGATCGATATTTATGAACGCTTCGAACGCAGTAGTTGAGGACTTACCCCAGAATTTATTATTTGTGATAACTATGCCGGATCCGTACGGCGCGACGCCCCCATCTGCATCCGGGGCAATTGTTATACCGTGGAACTCAGCAGTCCCTGTGGTTAGTGCACCATGGCCCTCAATATGATTGTTATCGATAACTACACCCCTGCCATTTACGAGAGTTATCGGGTGTGAGGAGTTTTCAAACTGGGAGTTGATAATCCTGTGATACCCCGGAACATCTGAAGTGCCGTCCATCAAGATCATATAGGACGAATTCGCGTCCCCCGGCCCTATTAAATAACAGTTATCGACAGTGATATAGTTACACCCGTCACTAAAGAAAAAGCCATACCCTCCTGCAGTAGTACGATCCATATCACGGACGATACACCCTTTAAGCGAACCGTCATAAACCTTAGTTTGCATCATGAGGCTGTTATGGCAATTCTGCCACAAGATGTCTTTGAACTTAGGGGTTTGACAGTAACTGACGCTCATTGCAGGTACAGTTGAAGACCCGCCGCCGTCTATCGTAATATCTTTTACTACTGGGTATCTCATATCCCCAGAAGCCGACTCCCCCCGAACCTGAATAACCGAAGACAATACGGAATTCCGCTTAAGGACGGTGTTGATTCCATCACCATAAATGACGAGATTCTGCCATTGCGACGCATTCAGCCCTTGAAAATCGAAGTTACCAAGGTAAGTCCCGCGAGTGAAATAGATGTTCGCCCCAGAGGATTTAGCGTAATCCCTTACTGCATGAACTTCATTTGTACAGTCAGTAGCGCCTGTTACGTCAGCGCCCCATTGGGCGGGAATAACGGTCGGTTGGCTAAATGGGATAAGGCTTGTGTACAATTGGAAGGCAACTTCAGAACTTCCTGTCACAATATTGTAGCCATTAGTGGTGACTGTAGCTGGGTCTACCGCTCTCCAAGTAGCACCTCCTCCATCGCCTTTAGAATTCCTTCCGTCTAAAATGATGGATTGACCAACAGAAACATTGGCCACATCAGCTATCATATCGGCAAGAGTATCATAATCTCCCTTAACGACGTACACTCCCGGATCAAGGGGTATTGCCGGGACATCAGGGACATAAATACCAGATACGGCGGCACTTATTTCTTGTATTTGCCTCTGCATCTGATCCAAAGCTTTTTCGAAATCAGCCCCCGGAAGATCATACCCTTGAGACAAGGGAGTAGATCTCATAACCTCTACTTTACTTCCCATAGAAGGGGCGTCATAGAATACAACCGATGTTGTTGCTTCGTCTACGACATAAGTGACATTTGAAGCAACAACATCGTCTATTTTTATCAGTATTTCACCTATGCTCTCAATAGTGAAGTTATAGGAAAAGTTGGTGGTGACGCCATCCCCAACATATTGATGTACTGGAATTTCTACTGCCTGCATGGTAATCTCCTAAGGTTTATACCAATATTTGTTGTTCGTTTCTTTCATTCTTTTTCGCTGATACTGCCGCTGTTTTCTCTGCCATTTATTGTCACCGGCTTTATGCATGTGCGATAAAACTTCTCTCTGTATGGCAAGTTTAACAAAAGGAAGATTCGGTACAGTCATTTCCAATTGCTTAGCTAACACAGCAATGGCAGCTTTGTCAGGATCTTTCTTTCCTGCAGCTAACTTTTTACCCTCTCCGAATACTATATCAAATAGCACTCTGTCAATATACCCTGCAGTAGGCCCAGCTAAAGTATCAGCAAGCCCTGTTTTGAAAAATCCTGGACTCGCATTTGATGCCAGTAAGTCAACCACAAATGCACCGGACCCGCCCTGAACAAAGCCTTTAAACAAGAGCGCAGCATTCATACTATCTCTTGTAGGTCTTTCTCCTCTAACAGCCACGTCTTTTGCAACAGTAGCAAACACACCCATTATAGTAGTACCAGCTATTAGCGAAGCGCCATAGGCTAATCTACCTTTCGTGCCGCCGGTTTGATTCCACATTCTAGCCAGATGACCAGTTATCATAGTCGCCGGGAACGATTTAAATTGCGTGCCTGATCTAAATACTTCACCTATCCAAGTTCCTGATTTAGACCCTTGGTTTAATATAGCCTTTACTCCCATATCGGGTTCCGGTATTGCCATCCTCGTTTCTGATAAAGTCATAGCCACCATTTTCTTCTGCAAATCAACGGGAAGGGACTGGATCTCTAGCAATTCCACCTTACCATCCGTAAAGGTTTTAGCCTTCTTGAGCTTGGATATGTCATCTTTGCTGATGCCATAAGTCTTGAAAATTTTTACTCCTTCCCCCTTTTTTATTGCCTGAGTTATGTGGGCAATAAACTCTACTCCGAATGCTTGCTTTCCGCTAACGGTCCAATGGTTAAGGCCAGAACTTCTTATCACAAAGTCTGCGAATTTAGCGGTTGCGCCATGCCCAACTACATCAGAATATCTGCTGGCAGTGTGTGAAGCATCAATAGCGTGTTCCATTCCTAACAGAAGCCTTGATGCAACTGTGTCGCTTGTCTTCCCGTTCGCAATATTAGCTAGCATCCTGAATATTGGCTTTGTTACTGACATCCCGTTAAAAGCGGAGGTAACGGCTAACAAGGATATGTCAGAAAAAGCAGATAATATGGCCGATCCCAGCTTTGTGGCTGTCATAACATTTCTTATAGAAGATCCGACATGAGCAAATTTAGTATCTTGAGCCGAAGTGTGACCCATAGTGTTATCCCATATCCTTTTAGCTCTGAGAACTCTGTTAGAGGCTTTAACGGGATTAGGTGACTTTTTAACTGCGTAGTCAGACAAGAATTCAAACATTGCTTCTGGGTCGCTTCCGAATTTTTCCATTGCCCCGATATCCTTTGACAGGCCGTTGATATAATCCATCATTGAGGCATAAACGTTATCATTGCCAAATTTTCCCTGATAATCAAGCCACGAGTCGGCGTCTTTAAATTGCAAAAACCGCTCATTATTTCTCCTATTGGCAAGTGAAACTTTTTTATCTTTTACTCCTTTATTAAGACCATTAGTGGCAATAGTATCGTAAACGTCAGATAAAATTTTATGCTGCTTAACCTTCGCCATCCTATCTATACGCATCTTCTTGAAGTCAAGTTTATCCCATATATAAGAAACCCATTCTTCCCTATCAACAGAAGCGACTTTTATGGTGGAATGAACCTGCGGGAGATTCCAATCACCAGTTTTTTCAATTCTTCCGCCTGCAGCATTGTATCGGTCAACTAGCTTATTTACAGCTTTTGTCCACATTTCTGCAAATTTAGAAGCATAAACATCGTCTACCGATTCCCCATACAAGACGCGAACAAGATTCTTAGGGTCGGAATCCGTTATAGGTTTTACTCCTAAAAATGGCTTGTATTCTTGCATCATTTCCATCAAATCTGAATGAGCTTGGAACATTACGGTATCTTGCTCGAATTCAAGAGCAGTAGTTCCCAAACCCCCGCTTTTGTTTATTCTGTCAGGCCGCAACAGGTTAACAAGGGCCTCTTCAGGGTTTTTAGCTGAGTCAAGGAAGGAAGTAAGAGCCTTTTGGATTTTTATATTTTTTGCCAAATTCTCTTTATCTTTTTTAATTTGTTCTTTTGCCCGGTTTCTTACGTCATCCGCAGTTTCGCCGTCAGGAATCCTTCCGTACTTTTTTTCAAATTCATCGAGGGTTATGCAATCTTTAGCCATTACAGATAGGAACTCCCATTTCTTCGTCTATGTCCTTGATCCTATTATCAAGAGCCTTTTGAACTTCTGCAGAAGTAGATTTAACTAAGCCATTTTCAGTGCTTACATATATCTCAACATCCTCTATAGGAGAATCTTTATCTTTATCTTTAGATCTAGACTGCTTGCCTGGCTTACCTCCCCTTGTAGGGGGAGGCTTTGGTTGACCATCCGGCCCTACATACACAACATTTCCAGAATCGTCTATTGGGGGTGGAAGTTTGTTTTGTAATTCTATTTGTTTTTTGGCCTCCTCCACATTGCGATAATAATCTTCCGGAGAAATATCTTTCATTTCGTCTTTTACTCGATCTAACTCTTGTTTTGATATTTCTATGGGAGTGACGTCTATTCCCTGCGACTTTCCTTCTTTTATTACTGCACCAAGCTTTGCGGCTAGCCCGCCTATTCCAGCATTTAGCAAGCCAGCAGCAGCCATATTAACAAGAGCGTCTTCTAAGGTGTAGTCGACGCCTATCGTTTCCTTCCAATCATGGACAAATGGTGCAATAGCGGCTTCTGATGCTGCGCCTCCTATGCCCTCAGCTATCATTACTCTTCTGACAGAGGCAACATTACCTAAATATTTGGCTAGAGCTGCGGGGGCAAACAATGAAGCGCCCACGTTCACAGGATCAAGAGCACCAGCGTTCATATACCCAGCAAACTTACCGACGACACCGGAAAGGTTAGCTCTGGACATGATGTCTTCTGCATATTTCCTTCTGGCAGCAAGCTCATCGGTTTTATCGGATAGCATTTCGGAATCAGTCTTTACGTCAATCCCTAGCTTCTTGGCGTGCCTAGACAAGGCATTCCAATCGTATTGCTTGTAACTATATGAATCTCCAATTAAAAAAGCATCGGCGTTAGGAATCTTCCCCTCTTTGACCATGCCAAATAGCTGCTTATTTCTGTCAGTAAAGTTAGGAGAATTAATTATGCTGGAGACAGAAAGCTCTTCATCAACAGCCACTCCAAGTGCTGCACCCCAATTCTCGACAAATCCCGTTTTTTCTCTAGGATTAAGGTCAAGTTGGGTGTCAGTCAGGCTATCATACATGGACTTGTCTGGTCTTGACGGCATTAGTTATTTTCCAAATACGTTTTAAGAGGAGATTGGTATGACCTCCTGGCCTTATTCAGTTCGGGGTCAGATAGTTGATATGCCTGATATAAATTATCTACCCTATCTTCGTTGGTCATGAAAACATCACTACTTTGGCTTGTTACCGGCGCAGATTCATCAAATTTAAGAACAAATTTCCCAGTGCCTTCCTTGTTAGCCAAGTACCTGCCCTCTCCCGTTTGAATAACATACTCTCCATTTCCGTAAGATTCCAACTGGAAATCTTCGCTCCTTAGTTTGTTTACTACTTGTAAAGGACTGTAATGGTAAACCCCTCCTTCCTGCTCTATGTAATCGGGAGAAAGGTTGTTTATCCAATTATCCATGGTCGCTTGAGTCGCACCGTAATACGGAGGCTCGATAGTGTTGTCCCCATGCTCTATTAACCCCCCAGTTACAGTGGCAATTGCACTATCAAGTAAATCTTGGTCCATAACATCGACAGGAAGACCCTCGGATAAAGCCTTTACAGCATAAACATCCAAAATAGCATTCTTTATAGAAGACTGATAACGAGGAGACAAAGAAAACACACCATTCAATTTTTCGTGTATGGCGGGCAGGAAATCTTCCTGTAAACTTTGAATTATTTCCGGATTATTTTTGCGATAATCGTGCCCGCGTAAGACTTGCAACGCCGGTCCGGGTTGGCCTATTGCGGACAATTGACCGACAACGGTCAGGCTGCCGAGTTCTTTCCTTTTTGCTCGAAGCTGGTCATACAAAATAGTTGCGTCCCTGCCCAAAGCCATATTGACCTCTGCTGTGAATGAAGTTATTTGTTCTGGTTTGGCTTCCAATAATAAATCGGACAGGACATCAACCTCTTCACTCTTTAGCATTCCTTGTGTTACCCCAAGTCTATCCTTAACCACTTTCCATTGAGCCATTCTCTCAGCTAAGGCCTTTCCTGTCGCCCCCGGAATGTCTCCTATTTCTAGGAAATCTATAGTAGGAACATTACCATTTTTACTGTGGTAATACCCCATGGCATCACGGTTCATGTATGAAATATTCTCCTTAACAAGGGATTCCATATAACTATTAGATATGCCTGCTTCAGTAGTAAACGACTTTAGCTTATCCGATTGTAAAAAAGCTATTTGGTCTGAAGCAGGCATATTCGCAACGGCGTTAGCCTTTAAATTAGCCTTTACTGCAGTTTCTACCGTAACCAAATGCTTTGGCTTTACTCCCGCTTCTAGGGCTTGCTGATAAACTTTCCTATAGTTATCGATATCAATATTCCCACCCGATATAGCATTCTTTTCTATTCTGCTGAGGAGGAAAGTTAAGTCATCAACCCTTGATTTGTCGCCGGCACTTTCTTCCCTGAGGTAATTCTCCAGCATGTTTATTGCCTTGTATTGCTTCGGCTCGTCTAGATTGGTACTGTCACTAGATCTCAACTTTTTAAGAGCATCTCTTGCCCCCTCTGAGTCCCGGAAATTAACCATATCAATATACGAATTAAACTCCTTATCAGAATTGATGTTTCTTAATATTTCTTCCTTATCTGATTTCGGCAATTTAAGTTCATCAATTCTGGACAACGCGATATCGTAATCGCGATTGAGCGTCAAGTCTTCAATATCAGATAGTATCTGGGCATTCTGTTGGGTTACTTGTTCTCGGCTTGCTTTAACCACTCTGTTAGCGTGTTCAACAGTAAAGGAATCCATAGCATCCGATTTAAAATTGTCCCGGTATGAAGAATCGTATACTGATTTTGACTCTTCTTCCACAGCCTTTTTGTATTCCATTTCAAACAAAGAAGGTTGAACTTCGTAAGCCGGGATAGTGTCCCTTCCGCCTATAATATCGTCCGGAACTCCTTGGGACCGCAACTCGTCCGCCGAGTAAAACGGCTTCCCGTCGTTGGATTTTGACCAATCTGACATTCTTCTCTTAAGATTAGATCTCGCGGTGTTTGCTTGGTGGGCCACAGCTTGGTGGGCTATACTGTTTACAACCTTCCCAACTTCAGAGACTAGTCCTATCTTAGAGATACTAGAATTGGCCTGTAATGCCGTATTGTTTAACGGAGTGGAAGACCTTTGAACATCATAGTTTATTTGAGGAAGCTTCACGGCTATTTACTCCCGTAATACCAGCCAGCAGCTTGAGTTGCAGCGCCTAATACGCCGCGAACACCTGCATTTTTTATAGTATCAGATTGGTAAGCACCGCCCGCTCGTATCTGCCTGATTTGCTGCCTTGATGTTTTGTTAACCCAGTCAACATTGGTTTTGTAACTTGCCTCCAATTCCTTGAAATATGCCTCTCGGCTTCCCTTGCTGGTAAATCCGGAAGCAGAAGCCCTAGCAAAAGCTTCACCCTGAACCTGCTTATATGTTTTGGCCATGTCCTCAAGCTTTTGCTTGGTATCAAGCCTGGCCAGAGAGACATTTTCCCTCGTAAGCCTCTTATTCTTCTTTCCAGCAGACTCAGCTGCTTGATAAGAGAAAACAGCGGATGCCCCGGCCAGAGCATACTGAAACCATCCACCCTGATTCTTTAGACTTCTCATTCTCATAATTTATTCTCCGATATCGATCCATATATTGCTGATATGTTACAGGGGTATGGCTGATTTTGTTCTATAGTGATAATGGCATCTTCGTCTATGCCGTTAGCCGCTTGATTGAGCTTCTTAGTTTTTTGGATTGGATATCCAGAAGACCCGTTGGATAATTCGTCAGGGGTCCTATAACCATTTATCACTGGATTAGTAGAATCTACCAATGACACGGTTATTCTATCAATCGATTTATATGATGAAAATGAATTATCAACCGAATTGTATACAGTAGAAGATGGAAGAGTTGATATTTTGCTTGAAAATAGTACCCCAGCAGTAAAACTATTGGCCTTACTCGAGTTGGGCAACTTTCCTTCCCCCGAAGAATTTATAGATACTTCACTGAAAAATTCCCCATCAGCAATTACCCCCACAGTCTTGCCAGCCAAGTGAGGGATTGTAAAAGAATTAGTGGAGATTCCAGAATAAAAATCTCCGGAATTATCCATGTAAACATCGCTTTCCCAACACAAATGTAGACTGTCTGACACGGCATCGTAGTATAAAACACAATATGCAGAGCCAGCAGAATCAGTAAACATAGTATGGGATTTGCAGGCAAAAGAGGAAGACACAATAAAGAATCCAACTCTTCCAATATGTTTATTATACGCGCACCCTGCTACGTTGTCCCCTGATATTGCTAATATGTAATTGCCCACCTTAGAAAATACTAAATCACTAAAATTGCCGTATCTATTAAGACTAAGGTTTTCGAAGTTTATTTCTTTACTAAAAAATTCTTGCCCTTCCCTTGTAAATGATAAATCCCTTAACAAATTACCTTCCTTTGATACAAAGACCGGCATAGAAGAAGCAAATATCGGTTTAGATTTGTTAACTCCGTACCCGCATTTAAAATTGGCAGATATATCGGTTGTCTGAAGTAAGCCAGTTGATGATTCTGGGCTGTATATCCCTATATTTGTTCCCACAAGAAGAGAGTCAGATGAAGCAAGCCATCTGACTTCACATCTAGATGCTATATATAGCTCAATAGGGGTGGCAGCAGTAGTTTGGTCGGGAGTCCCAAAGTCGCTGTACTGACCATTTGCGGATGAAGCGTATAGGGAATTTGGCTGGCTAGGAGTGCCACCAAACCACAACCTCCCTTGGTGAAAGGTCATAGAAACAGGGAAATTAGCATTAGGATCTACGGGATTTCCTAGTGACACAGGGACAGACCAATCCGCAGGAGGGTTAGTTATGTCGCCGGAGGAAATTGCACCTCTTATAGACATTGATTTAGACGCGCTGTCATATGCTATTATGTATGGCTGATGATTCCCATTTGTCAGCCATAATTCATCTTTTATAGGGTGCATTTCATACTGAATATTGTGCAAGTCTTCGGTCCTAAAAAAGTGTGCTACCTCAGAACCCCCAGACACCCCATTCTGTTTAGCTGATATCGAGTCTATAGAAATAGTGGCCTGCTGACAATCACCAAAAGAACTAGAGAAATAATTACCGTACAAAGATACAAATACAACTGATGCCCCGCCCGGATTAACTGTCATAGAGACAAGACCAGTAGAATTTATAACCGAAGTTCCTAATTCATTCCCGCCTTCAGTAGTTCCGACATTAACCCTGGCCGAAGAGTCCCCGACATTTAGACTGGATACGTTGATGGATAGCACAATATCATCGTTTTCTCTTCCCGTAGAAGGGGATATCTCAAACACATTATACTCGTTCCCTGTTAAGGGGTCGCACCCATCAGAAAAACTACCGGATAAATATAGGTGGAGGACTGAAGAATCCGTAGTCAGGGGGTGAAAAAGTCCATCACTGTACCACTTTTCTCTTAAATTTATAGCAGAGACGTCAAATACCTCAGACGATGATACATCCAGTAAAATATCGTCTGGAGAAGTGGAATTGGCTAATATGCCAGTTCTATTAAATGCTCTCAGAAAACCATCATCCGTTATAGAAATAACAAACGATTTATCATCAGACGAGTAGAAAGGTATCAATAGGCCGTCAGTTGCCGACACCGTGTACATATTCTTATTGCCCTTTCTCCTTCTAAGCATTCCTTGAGGAGTAGGCACGAAATTTTCACATAAAGATAAACCAGTCAAAAACTTAGGGTCATCGACCCTAGAGAACATTTCCTCCGATAACTCCCCAGAGGAAAAATCGCCTTGAAATTTATATATTTTACTCATACTTCTGGGCCAATAAATCCCGATCCTATTCCAATCCTTGATTCTATCAATCTTCCTTGACCTATATTCTCTGGAGTACCCTGCATACTGTCAGAAGAAATGGCCTCATTAATCAGATCAACATAATCCTCTTTATATTGGCGAGCTAAAGTTTTACTTTTAACAAGAGGAACAGCCCACGTCCACGCCAATCTGAACACAAGAGCCTGAACAAACATGTTTGAAAAGTAGTTAGGGTTGTCCACTCTATTAATAGCCACAACATCGGCAGAATCGAAATCAGCCATGATATAATTTCCGTTGATTTCCCACGGCTGGCTTCTTTTGTTACCGTTAACAGAAACAACCCTTAAAGTTTCATCAGGGATAAGAAATCTGTTAGACCATTTATGGTCCGGGGGCACTACGTCTTTCGCTAAAGAAAAAATCGCTTTAGCGAAAGACCAATCAAGCTCTTCAAGAACAGCGTCACGAAGATTATAGAAAGACAATCTGACGATCTTACCTTCAACAGAATCGTCAGATAGCGACACAATAGGAGATGCACTAAGAAGCCCTAGAGCCTGGTTTACTATATCTTCGTTGGTTATCATGGCAATCCCCTAGAGTAGCACAAACTTATTTACTGGCAGACTTTTTCCGCGAAGTTTTCTTCTTTGGCGCAGGAGTTTCCGTTTCAGGAGTTTCCGTTTCAGGAGTTTCCGTTTCAGGATGATTCGGATCGATAGTAATGGCCGAAGGATCGGCGGCAATAGCTTTTCGGATTTCTTCTTGCATTTTTGCCTGCCGCTCTTCAGCTTCACGCTTTTCAGATTCTACCGCAGCCTTATGGCCATCGATTATTTCATCGATAGCGGATTCAATCACAAACTGGCAGAAAATATCCTTAATGTAGTCATAGGACTTCCCCTTGGCTAACAGCTCGTTTATCTGCTTTACTTCATCTTTTCTCAAACCTTTTCTCATTTTTCACTCTCCTACGAGTTATAAGTTAATAATCTTATCATTTATGGTATTTCCTTGGATTCCTTTCCCGGATAAATACTCCATCCATCTGTCGTTGAAAGTTGGGTCTAACGCTAACTCAGAACTTAAATACTCCATCCACATACTATGCAAATCAGAACTAACAACACCGCTAGCCAACAAGAACTCAATTTCGGCTTTTTTGAACGAATCTGAAACTGACCCGTTTCGTTTAAAAAAGCTAATCATTTGTTCGTTTATTGTTTTGTTTAATGCCTTATAATACTCTGGCAACTCCACTTGAGCTGCGTATATGTTTATGTCCAGGGTTGTATTTATAAAGTTTGTGCCATCACTTTCAATCTGGTCAGCCGAGATATTCCTAATACCACTACCTACCACAGCGGAAATAGTACTTATATCATAATCCTCGTAGTTCAAGGCGACTATCTCAATGACCACTTTAGCAACAGGCGCTGAGTTATCGCTTGCTTCAATGTTCGCTATTACAGAAGAAACATCAACAGTAGATATAATCGCTCCATTTTCATACTGTTCTAAATTTGAAATGGAGCAATAAACGTAAACGCGCGCAGCTATGTATTGCGATTCTGGTAGTTCAACCTGAGAGGCACTAATATTTATGCCAGTAGTAGCAGAATCCGGCAAAATAAACGAGCTTAAAAACATCAGATCGTCCTGTACAACTCAAGTTGGTTTTTGTAATCCATCATCACCTCTGCATCATTCAAAGGTCTGCCCCATATCACAGGATGATCGATCATCCCTTTAAAATGATAATATCCAGGAGATCGGCAGCCAAGGCAGAAAGGGTTTGTGTACCACGAAAATGAAGCAGCGGCGGCGTTGTTTGAGTCTTCCAGCACCCCGTTAACATAAAGTTTATGTCGGTCGGCGTTAACAAGATTATCTCTATCGTACACTATTACAATTCGATACAGCTTGCCAACTTCTGCAACTGTGCTACTTGTTGCCAGAGCAGCAGACCCTGCCTTATTAAACAATATCAAATTACTGGTATTCAGTAGCAATGCAATATAGCCAGAATAACCAGCAAACATATATTGTTTAATACCAAGCACATTAGGAGACATTGTAACCGCTAGTGTAAACAGAGACCTGTTTGCGTCTTCCCTTATCCCATGCGCGCCGCAAAGCTCTATCCGCTCAGCCCCATTGAAATAGGGGTGGCCGTTCTGGAAATCATTAAAAAAATCTACTCCAGATTCTGCGTAAGACCCGCTATCCTCCTTGTACCCCACTATTTGCCGATGTACATTAGGTCTTAAGTTCCATGCGCGCAAAACACCTCTAGAAAGCGGCGAATCTTTATTCAGCGTAATATTATTTGGAGGCAAGATGCCCGCCTCCAAATCAGGATATTCAAGCGCTAAATCGGGAATATACATTACGCACCCTGATCATACTCAATAGGGGTAAGTGTAAAGTGTGTTTCATCCATTATACTGCCCATTGCACCAGATCCTTTATTGCGCAATACTATCATTCCATATCGGTGGGTCGGCCTTACGAATCCGACGAATCCAATATTAATAGCAGATGCCACCAACTGCAGGGAACCTATACTGATCAACTGTCCATCTTTCCCGCGCGTATAAGTAAAGGCTTCATCAGCACCGGTCAAACCCGCAGGATTGCCAGTGCCAGCCACACTTGATGGCGAGCCTGCGTACCAAAAATCAACAGAAAATCCGTCTGATTGCGCTGCTGCATGCTCAATACAGGCGTCAAGCCGATATAAAGGCGGGCGATCAATACCGAAATCAAACTTCGCAGAAGCCCGCCCGGCATCAACAACAACGCCGGTCAAATCAATCTGCACATCAATGGGTGTACCGATAATCAACGAGTTTGCCGCTGTAGCTGGGGACGCACCAAAATCAGTAGCGTGATCCGCAAATAGTAACTGTTTTCCTGTGCTGTTGTTTAAAATGGAAGGCATTCAAATTTCCTCTACGTAATTAGTCTCTAGAACCTCTGGGCATTTCCCGCAGGATCTGCTGCAGTAGTAAATTTCCCTTATCCACTTTTTCTTCCAGCTTTTCGAACAATTTTTCGTTTTGCGCTTGGATACTCTTACCGTTAGATTCGAGATTCAAAATTTTTTGATCTCGATTTCCCAACTCAAGCTGCAAAAGCTTATAACTGGCCTTAGTACCGATAGCTACTTTATTCTCGGCAATGCTGAGCGAGTTGCTATTGGCCTGAGTTCCGATAGTAACAACAAACACAACCGCAGATATAACCTGGATCATCATCAAAACAACGACCCCCATGTTTTTTTGGAACCAATTTCCCTTTGTAAGGCTATCAAGTTGTGTTTTGATCGCATGAATTTCTTTCTCTTGTTCTGTATGCATACTTTACTTTTTTTCAGTCCACTTCATAACCAAACCCTTAACTCCCTCAACAGCAGCAGGGCCACCAAAATAGAATAGCAAAACGACCCCCACTAAGGGGGTGTTGTCAATAGCTTCTGTGGATAGCATATCTGCAGCGGCTATAAACTTATCACTAGTTAAAGCCCCGCTATCATTCGTAAAAACAGAAAAAACCCTTAACACTACACTAGTCACATGTTCTGCTGCCCATATGCCCGTAACAATAAGAGCAAGAAGACGACGCGCCAATCTTGACCCGGAGGTAGACGTAAGCCAAGCCATATACACGCTCATAAGTTCAGTCTTTGCCTTGGCTTTATCTTCGGCTTCTTCTTCTCTCGTATAAACAAGCTTGTCAATGGCGTTTATTCCGCCCTCGATAAGTGTATTACCAGCCTCAGAAGAACCAAACAATCTACCAAAAAAACCCTTAAACATGACGCCTGCCCCCTAGCCTACGCGAATGATTTAGTCCACGATATAATATTAACAGTCTGACCATTAGCAATGGATGTGTTGTCAATGGTCATATCGGCCCCGATAACCCCGTCTTCGACAATAGCGCCGTTACCGTCGAATACTCGGTAATGACCAGCAGTTCCAGTACCTGAAGCCGTAGCGGAAAGTGGCAGGGTTGCAGCCATAGACCTTGAAGCTGGTGCACCGAATGATGGAGCAGCTAAGTCAAACGAAACCAGTAAAGTTCCACTTTCTGCGTCAGTAAGATTGGTAGGAACTCCACCCGTTCTTATCACAATAGTAGAAGCACCAGCCCCCACGTCGATTTCATCACGTCTAGCTGCCAACATGGCATTTGCAGCTGAATCTCTAAACCTGATACCCATTCTATATCCTCAATTCTTGGTTTGTGACCGATATCGGTCACAAACCAATAGTTTAACCGCGAATTACGCCAGAGCGTCTTTCAGATGGATCTGAACGAAATGTTCATCTTCAACGCGCACCGCACCCAAGTCCATATCCACGTAACATTGCCACGCAAAGGACATATCAGGACGTTCGGCAGCAACCGGACTCATGTTGCGGGCCACGTGCAAACCAATTGCCTGTTTCGTGAAAGCCAGGCAATAAATCTCACCGGCAGTAGGCGGAGTAGTTGTGTTGCCCAAACGATTCGACACGATGATGTCATAGCCCATGAAATTCGGCAAGAAACCAGTGGCCAGAGCCTTTGAACTCTGAAAATCACTCGATTGGACCTGCAGCAGGCTCATGAGAACACGCTGTTGCTTCGGTCCGATGACCAGCACTTTGTTTTCATCTGGATCGACATCCGCAGCGGCGAAGATTTCCTGAGCTTCTAGCAGAGTGTCGATGCTGATGATATCGGTGGCCGACCCCATTTGCTGGGCTGCCGGGAGTGCAACAGAAGAGCCAGAGCCATCGCGGGAAGGATCATTTGCCGCAGAAATGATGATATCGTCGATTTTCCGGTTCATATTAGCGACTAGATTCATAGTCACATTCGACTTCGGATCAATGAGAGTCTGCGCGATATCAGATCGCTCAACCACTTCACCAGTATCGATGGTTTTAATAAGAGACTTTCGCACAGTCCAATCAAGACCGTCGGTCGAGCCTACTGCACCGGACCCATTGCCGCCAGCAGGGGAAACCATACGGGGACTGGTCTTGTCACGGGCAACAGAAGCATCCAGACGATTCCAGTTATGGGCTTCGGATTGCTTGTTGACTTCCATGATGTACTGACGCAGCTTGGATTGCTTTTGCTGAGCCAGATGGATAACGTTATTTTGGAACGTTTCGATGTACTCATTTGAAATTGAAATTGGCATTTCTTTTTCCTATATTAAGGTTAAGTAAAAGTTTTTAGAGTAATCAGTTAACTGGCTCTTGCTAGCTTGTCCATAGCCATAATTTTATCCAACGTCGTCTTGTAAGACGGGTCAGATGGGGACATGTTATGGATTTTGTTACGGAGTTCATTTGCACGTTCCCGCGCCTCCGATGGAGTGATTCCGCCATCACCGGCATCTTGCACCGCCATTTGGAAATCTTCCGAACCAAGAGAGCCAACAAGGCTATCCAGCCATTTGACAGTTTCAACAGGAGCTTTCTTTTCTACCAGAAGTTGAACCAGCTCTTTAGGAGCGCCGGTTACTTCTGCCATCTTGATAGCCTTACTGTATTTACTCTCAAAAGCTGCGCCCCATTCGCTACGCAATCCTTCAATTTCCTGCTGAATTCGAGTTTGTGCTTCGGTAATGGATTCTTTATCCGCCGACAACATAAGCTCGGACAACTTCTTGAACTGATTTTTAGTCAAGTTCGAGTTCATGGCTACTTCTTTCATGAACTTTATTCGATCATCGGGCAAATCAATTCCATCAATTTCAGGAACTTCATAACCGTCGATGTCTTCAGGCATACCAAGCTTTTTCATAAGCATGGCTACCTGTTCATCATCCGTAATGTCCGGGGCAGGAATAAGCCCTGGAACTTTTTCCATCAGCTGTTCGTGAAATTTTTTGATGTCTTCCTCGCCAGCTTCCTTAGAGGGTACGCGCAAACTTTGGCCTACCAAGGACTTTGTGTCCAAAAAGGCTTTAGCCAAACCATTCACGTCTTTAAAATCCGCGAGGGCTGGCGATTCCAACAGAGAAGATGAACCCTCTGCTTCCTCGTTCCAACTAATCTCATTTATTGGCATTTAATTTTTCCTCTATGTAAAGTATTACTTCACGCGCGCCTTCGTTTGCGTGGGTTTGATAAGGATCGCCTGGGCAAATAGACGATCTGCGATAAAAATTTTCCATCAAATCTTTCATTACGATCTGGCCATGCATAGTAGCAAACAGTCGAGAATAAGCTTCGTTGATCCTTTCTTCGTTTTCAACGATATCCTCGGCATCAAATTTGTTGCTATTGTCCATTTGACACCTTATCTGCGTTTGCATTGTTCATAGCCGCTTCTGACTTCATCTTATCCATTTCAGCTTGTGCTTGAGCGTCCTGTGCTTTTCTTCTTTCGTCTCTAATTTCCGATATTTCCGTATCACTTCTCATGATATCAGCCGGAACACCCCCAAGAATACCAAGTTTAGTAGCCACCTTATCCGGGTCAGGAACATCAATTACTTCAGGCAGCACACCGGATACTTCCGATAACGTTTGCAGCCAATTCTGGATTGATATCGCTATTTCACGTTTATGGCTTCGGGCCATTGGGCCGGTATACTCGATATCAAATTGGGCCTGAGCGTCCTTTACGACTTGCGGCGGTTCAGGCAGCATATCAGATCGGTACAAAATTCCAAAAGTTCGGGATATACAGGGGTTCAACCAATCAGTTTGGAATCTACTCAACGTTGGGCCAACAAGACGTTGGATCAATTCATACCTGATTTGTGCTTCCGTAGCGGTCATTGCGGGAGAATCTTTTAAATCCAACTGGTCTACATAAAATGCTTTGTTGATTTGATCTTGTAGCCGCTTGATTTCCAAAGCACCGACATCAAATCTGGCTGATGTATTGTATTCCCAAATATCATCCTTGCTACGTACTACAGTAAGACCGCCTCGGCCAAGCTTCAACGTCGATAAAAGTCCCTTTTTAGTCACGAATGTGGCAGGGTCTACTGCCTTAGCAGCATTCTCAAGAACAACTTCCACCAACTCATTAACAGTGAGGATGTCGGCAAGAGCAACAGCAGACGGGCTATGCCCCCATTTTGACCCAGATGTCTTCCTCCAGCGGGGAATGAATGATGGCATTTCATAATACCCACCCTCTTCCGCCAAGTCTGCCGGGTCATCGAAGAATATGTACCGAGAAGCATACGGACGGAGTTTTGCAGCCAAAACCTTCTTAGTCAAATCTGCATCAGTATCGCGCTTATGAATACAGAAAATTATCTTAAATTTGTCCTTCCCTTCGTCATCCGTTCCCAGTTTGTCTCTAACTTTTTGCGGGATCAGAGGGTTATCATCGCCCCATTTGTCAATTATCTGCAGGGCAGTCCAGTTAAGCTCGCGATACACTGCAACAAGGCCACCATCGGAATCTTCTTCAAAAACCACTTCTGATATTGGCATAGACGAAAAATCCAATCGCAATCCGCCATTATCCAGCTCTTTTGTTTCTTCGTTGATTACAGTAGTACCGAATCCCACCATATCAAGTATGGATTCAGAAGCTTCCCTGTTAAAGTTTGACTCGTTAAGGGTGTAATAGATAATCGAGGCGCACTCTTCAAGCCATTCCCTTGCTTCATCATTCGACATAAGATCGTTTGATCTGAATTTTAAATCGAACCATCGGGTAGATGGGTTGATTAAATTAGACTGAATAGCAGCTGCGAGATTCTGGGCAGCCATCACTGCAGTAGAATCATAAAGCTTGCGTTTTCTCCAATCAACGGATTGTTCGCCGTTTGATGACGAAAAGAATTCGCCACGAAATGGCATAACAAACTGCTCGATCAGATCCCATAAGGATTCGAGCGCAGATCTGTCCGCTTTTAATGTGACGTACTTATTTTTTATTTGAAATGGCGTCATTGTACCGGTCCCATTTGCGCCATCATTCTTTGCATAGCTGATTGGCTGTTTAGGCTGTTCACGTGTCCGCCTATAGCAGTTTCCACTGTATAATCGAAGGTGGAGGCCACATAATTCTCTGGCCATGCTATTGACATGTACCTGAACCCATCAGCCCCGTGTGAAGTCCAATCGTGGGCCGGGCGATCAAGAAATATCTTCAGCTTATCATTGTATTCCCTTCGGTAATTAGACAAAGAGTCCCACCCGCGCATTACGTCAGGATTGTTGTCGAACCGGCATCGAGGCAGGAATGCTTTAACCGCATCTATTCCTTGTTTGACGGGTATATTCGGAGTAAGTTCGATTTCGAAATTGAATTTATCGGCCACAGACTGGGCAGATTTTCCATCCTTCCAGTCACGCTTCTTGAAATCGTGTGGCATAGAATGCACACCATAGGTATAGGGCTTATTTTTCAACCGACCAATCCACTTTATGAAATCGATATTTGGGCCTGCTTCATAATCGATGATATTGATAAGATCCGAATTGCTCTCTGACTCCTGGCCGAACCAAATTGCTGTATCGTCGTGGAGTCCAATATCCCAGAATGTATGGACGGGTTTCGAAGGATTCCATGGATAATCTCCTATTTTTGCGAGCTTTAACTGCTCGGTGTAGTATGCCCCAAAAAGACCAGCATCTGCGCTACAATAATACTCCTGCAACGCCAATTGCGGGTCCATGCCAGAATCGATTTCTTCCTGATACATTTCCTTTGTGATTATTGGCTGAGTACATTCCTGATCGCGGAATGTATGCTCGATATCAAGTATTTCACAGAACCACTTTGGATTCTTCTTGGCCATTTCGCTCAAGTCATATCCATGATTTTTGCCGCGAAATGTGTAAATAAAAAGCGCCCATCCATCATTTTCAAGAAGGATGGGGCGAATGTAATCCCATGCCCGTGGGTCAGACAAGGAATACTCAGAGAACACTACCCCTCGCGGGTTTGCCCCTACCAATCGATCGTAGTTATCACTTCCGACACAGTGCCAAATAGCACCGTTTTTGAATTCGATTTTCATTTCTGTGTTGTTGATTCCGGCGCGAATTTCCTTTGGGAAGGCTTGATCGATAATCCTTACCCCAGTGCGCGGGTCTATTGCATCCCAAACAACATGACGGGCTTGAATTGCTGTGGGCAACATGTGCCAATATGTAGCTGGGTTTCGCTGTGTTTCAATTGCCGTGAAATTAAGGGAGGCTGAATCTTTTCCTGCGCGCCTGTGCCAAACACAGAGAGCACGCTTCATTTCGTCTACGAGCATTGCGCGCATAAAATTTGATTGATGCGGTCTCGCTGTCCAATTGTGCGGTATGGCTATCTCAGGCATCGGAACATTTGCCCTCAATAGTCACCGGAGCACCGATTGCGTTTTCCATACTTATGACCACAGTAACGCCGGAATTATCCTTTTCTTCTTGTTTAGTGATCCCGTTCATTTTTGAGCGTTCTTGAAGTATCTGAAGAGCCAATCCGCCCTGAAATTTGGGGGCAGAGAAAGTTTCCCCTGATCCTGTTACACAGGGAACGTCTACCTCACCGATTGCCATATCGTAAAGATCGTCAAGTTTACACTCAATGAATTCCTTAGTGATAATAGTAGTTTGGAATTTCGCTTCTTGAATCCAAGCGATAAATGCTGTAACAAGAGGAAGACGCCTTATTCGAAGACCACTTGATCTTGGCAATCCTACTTTCTCTGCTGCATCGGAATGATTGTATCCGTTTGAGACGTATTCATAGGCGAATGCTTTATGGGACGGCTCAACGCCCGGCCAATCCTTTCCTTTCTGGATTTCGATGTCATCGTCGGTAACACAGACAGGGGCAAACGTCGGACTATCGACATTTTCACTAATTGCCTGTGTATTGCCTGTGCTTGACACTCTGGACTCTCTAGTAATCTTCTATCAAGTTCATGCTCTCTATGTAAGAGCAACCCATCAGAAAAGGCGATATGATTTGTTATTGGTTCCATTCTCGCCACCTCTTCACATGATTATAACACACCAGACGGCCCGTGTCAAGTCGGAATGCACAGGAGGCGACGAACGGTATGTGACCTTTTTTACGTGTACGCGCGCGAGTGATATTGATAGGCAAATGTCGAAGCGGGTGTCGAAAACAGGAAACGCTCAAAATCGTCTGCCCAAGCTTCGCTTCCGGGGGTATAGGGTTAGCAAAAGGGTAGGGGGTCGCAAAATGTTCCCGCGCGCACATTCGCGCCCGCGCAGCAAAAACCACACGCCCGCACACGAAAGGCAATCACGCATGCCGGGCTTTCGCGCATCTGCGCCCGCCTGACCCTGCGCGCTTTTCCTCACTTGGCTCTCATCGGGCTTTGCAATACCGTTCGTCGGCTCGGAATTCGCCGGGGATTGACACACCTTCCGCCCCATGGTACAATGGGAACCATCGAGAGGCAGCCAGCTTCCCGACACGACAAACACACGACGCGGCAAAGCCGCAGGAGAACGAAAATGAGCAACGCAAAAACAGAACGCAAAGAGCTGATCGAAAATCTGAAAAAGACTTGGCCCGGCGCAAAAATCGGGAAGCTAAGCAACGAAGACCTGCTCTGGCTGGCTGAGATCGCAGCACTCCTGATAAAGAGTGGCAAGAACATGGCTGAAATCTTGAGGAAATACCGAGCCGGGTACGAAATCAGCACAACAGCCACAGGGCGCAAAAGCCTCAGATGCGGCGACGTGACCAGCATTAAGTTAACCGGGCTGACCGGATTCCAAGCAATCGACCTTGCAGAAAAATTGATCGGGGTCGATGCCGGAATCCTGAGGGCGAAATACGAGCACCTCAACGAAGGCCAGCGCAAAATGAACGCAGGCAACCGGATCCGAGGCGCACTAAAACGCGGCGAAATCACCGAAGAGCAAATCGAATCTGCAAAAATTCCGGCAGCCGAATAAAGCAGAAAGAAAGCCAAGGAAGGCTTTCGCTGTCTCCGAGTGCTTTACCCGGACTGACGAGGCCAAAAGGCCGAAACAGCAACTACGACGAGGAAACGAAAATGAGCAACATTGTGATTAAAAGCGAAGACGAAAGCGACCCTTGGATTTGGACAGGGGTTGGTGAAGACGAAGAATGCATGGCTTTAGACAGTATGTCATCGATTTTAGGTGAGAAAATGGAAATTCTCGAATACCCATCCGATGAAAATGAGTGGACCGGAACGATAAAACTCAATGGGAAACAAGCGAAAGTGTCCGTTTTTTATGAAGATGAGTCTTGGTTCGCCGCTTTACCAAAAAACTGGGAGGAATAAAGTGATCAAAAAACCAACGTCAAATGTGCTAGAGAAGCATTTTGTGGCCATATGCGAAAATGCCATTGGAACACAAGTGTGGTCCGAAAAAGACTTGCACGCCGCCATGTTTTCCGTACAGCAAGCTAGCACACCAATCAACCACCTTTTGTGGCAAATCGAGCGGCTTCCGGGAGTCATAAGTATGGAATACAGAGGGCCAGAAAACGAACTCTATATTGCGGCTATTTCCCAGAACCGCGAGGAAGCAATCCGAGTAGCGCAAATGGCATATGCAAACCTGCTCTGGTAATGCGCGTCGGTCACCTATTGAGAGCCGCCCTCGATACAAGAGGGCGTACCTACCCGGTCCGGGTGTCCGGGTGGACGCCGATATCGTCGCCGGGAGCAGTATAGGGGGTATGGATATGGGTAGTTGTCCCGATTCAGAGGGAATTTTTTTTTTTTTTTTTTATTTTGGA
>JALVAL010000102.1 GCA_027011205.1 Gammaproteobacteria bacterium | reverse complement strand
TCCAGACTGTTTTACGAGAGTACTGAAATTTCTCGGCATGAACTTCAGGGTTCCAATCTCTGTCGAAGCCGTTTCATCCCCTTAATACATAGTATAAGGTCGAAGGGTGCAGTTTTCAATTGCTGAAATTTTTAAATAAGTAAAAAAATGCGCGTATATTAGGGAAATTACTAATTGCTTATATTAACATTCGGCAATATACTAAAGTCAACACATAAGGAAACACACTGAGATTTAGGTATTAATCTGATTTTTCAGTAAAAAAACAGCAACGACACAATAACAATACATAAAAATAGTTGTTAAAATAACAAGAATATTGGAGAGTATAAAATGAAAAATCTTATTATTGTAGCCGCAATTGTTGGTGCTGTTACGGTATCGGTCTCTGCTAATGCGTGGTGGGGCGGCCCATGGAGCGATGATAGTGACAGTAATACTGACTGGAACAGTAATGCTTATAATAACTTTAATAATGATGCTTATGGCAATGGTACTGCGAATGGCTGGGGAGATGGTTCTGCTGATGCGGATATGGACGGTAATGTAGAAATTACTATTAAGGCTCGCGGTCGTGGTCGGGGTCGAGGTAATACCCGCGGTTCTATGGAAGGCAGTGGTTATGGTAATGGCTATAACAACCTGGACAATCGCTATCAGGGTTATGGCGATCAGCGTTATATGAACACGGATTATCCACGCTATGGTTATGTACCTTATGGACCTGCTCCTGTAGCGCGTCCTGCTGCACCCGCTAAACAGAAAGCCGCAAAAAAATAATTAAGGCTGCTTTTTAATATTGTCAAAAGCCCGTAATTCTAATGAGTTTTTTTAAAATTTCATTGGAATGCGGGCTTTTTTATTGCCTAATCTGGACAAAACCGACAAAAATCGGGATGCCCCGGAACAGTTAGCCTGTCAGCAATAAACGATTTATTTAGGTTTGATATTTAACTGTAATTATAAGTAAGAGATTTTAATGGATTTACATAATCACCCTGAGCTGCACCCGGAACTGGGACCGGACGTTTATGAGGTCGATGCAACTGAACAGAATTTTGAATGCAGCGTTATCCAGGAGTCCCATAAACGACTGGTGCTGGTGGATATCAGTGCAGACTGGTGTGGTCCCTGTAGAATCCTGATGCCTGTTCTGAACAAGTTATCCAGAGCTTATGGCGGTGAGTTTCTACTGGCCAAAATAGATGCCGATGAAAATATGCGCATTGCCGGTAAATATAAAGTCAGGGGCTTTCCTACCGTTATTGCCTTTGTAAACGGCGAGGAAGTGGATCGTTTTCACAGTGCTCAACGGGAACCCTTTGTGGAAGAGTTTATTGAAAAACACCTGTTTTAAACAGTAACTTTAAACAATAACCCTGGCATTACTTCTGAGCAAAGTACTGTTGCAGATATTGTTCAAAGGTCTGAGTATCTGATGCTTCCATGGCCTGTTGTTTTTTGTGCGATATTTCTGCTTCTTTGCGATAAAACTGTTCCTGCTCTGTACCGAGTTTGATATTTTTATAAGTATGAAAATGCTGGCGGGACATACGTTCCGCAAAACGATGAAAACTCTCATGATCCTGCCGCATATCGTCTAACATCCTGGCTGAAGGCGTCAATTCTGAATGCATCACCACTTCGGTCTGTTTTTTCAGGCTGGCAGTATAGGGCTGGTCAGAATCATCTGCATCCAGCAGCTCACAGACACCGGCCATTTCCTGCATAATTTCCATTGCCCAGGACTTTAAGGTCTGCTGCTTCCTGTTTCTGGATAATTCCAGACCGGGCTGGCGTCCCCTGTGAGCCGTTATCATTTCGTTATGGTCAATTTCAGCCTGTTTCGGGACTTCAATCACAGGACTGTCCTGCAGCATACAGAATAGTAAAAAAGCTTCCAGAAAATAAAGTTGATCTTCATTCACTCCCACCGGATCATAGGCATTAACATCCAGAGAACGCAGTTCAACATATTTGACGCCCCGCTCTCTTAAGGCAATGATCGGTTTTTCATTACCCTGTAAAATTTGCTTGGGACGAATGGTTGAGTAATATTCATTTTCAATTTGCAGAATATTGTAGTTTAACTGCTGATACTGCCCGTCTTTGAGAAAACCAAATTGTTTATAACCGTCATATGGAGTATTAATTGCCCACTCCAGACTGGAAATATAACTGTCTATATTTTTGTAACAGGCTTTGATCCCGGATTCATTTTCCTTATTGTTCTGATAACCGATATCCCCCATCCGCAATGAAGTGGCATACGGTTCATAGTAAGTACTTTCATCAAATTCAGCCAGAGTAGTGGAACCACCCAGTAAAAAGGATTTACAGACCGCCGGTGACGCACCAAAAAGATAAGGCACCAGCCAGCCCATACGCTGACTATTACGGATCAGATCAAAATAGCGGGTATTAATATAATCCTGTAAAGACTGCTTATTCTCTTCAACAGCCTGTAAAATCGGCCAGAAGGATTGTGCCAGAGAAAAATTAAAATGCACCCCGGAAATCACCTGCATCACACGCCCATATCGATGGCCCAGGCCACGACGATAAACGGTTTTCATGGTGCCTGCATTGGATTTTCCATAACGGGCCAGAGGTATACTGGACTCACCCGCTACCACACAGGGCATACTGGTGGCCCACAATATTTCGTTTTCCAGATTTTGATAGACAAATTTCTGGGTATTTTGTAAAAATGCCAGCGAGTCTTTAATTCGGGTACACGGCGGGGTAATAAACTCCGTCATCGCCTCTGAATAATCGGTGGTAATATAGGGATGGGTCAAAGCAGAACCTAAAGCTCCCGGATGGGAAAGCAGGGACAGAGTGCCAGTATGACTGACGCGCAGGCTTTCCTTTTCCAGACCAATCTGATTACCCTCAAACAGGGGTTCCGTGTGGGATTTTAAGGCATTTAAACGTGTCGTTAAAAGTTTATATTCGGGCATGAGCGGTTCATTATTCCCCGGCAGGCGGTTTAATGTCGTACAGACCGCTGGAGACGTAAGTTTGATAGAGATAACGTAATAACACCATCACCACAGCGGAAACCGGCAGGGCAATTAAAACCCCGACAAAACCAAATAACTGTCCACCCACCATAATGGCAAAAATCACTGCTACTGGATGCAGGCCAATACGATCCCCCACCAGCAAGGGGGTTAACAACATACTTTCAATCAGCTGGCCAATACCAAAGACAATGGCGATGGGTACAAACAGGGTCAAATCCTGAAGCTGCATAAGTGATGCAATTAAGGCCGCCAGAATACCCACAATAAAACCCAGATAGGGCACAAAACTGACCATTCCGGCCAGTAAGCCTACCAACAGAGCCAGTTCTAGCCCGGCTATCCATAAACCCACAGAATAAATGACTCCCAGACATGCCATAACCAGAAGCTGGCCACGCAGGAAGGCGGCCAGAACCTCATCGGACTCTTTGACCAATCTCGCCACCAGCGGTTCTATATGACGTGGGATAAGATGGTCAATTTTTGCCACCAGAATATCCCAGTCACGCATAAAATAAAAAGCAATTACCGGGATCAGAACCAGATTGGACAGCCAGGCTATAACCATTAAACTGGACTGGGAAACCGAGTTGACCACCTGTCCGGCCAGACCGCCAATACTCTGCCAGTTTTCCTGCATGGCAATTTTAACACCGGACAAATCCAGCCCCTGTTC
>JALVAL010000101.1 GCA_027011205.1 Gammaproteobacteria bacterium | reverse complement strand
TAATTAATTTTTTGCCCGCAAATTGTTCTGCTGCCTTAATAACGCTGTCACTATTAAAACGTAAAAATGGATTGGTCTGTTTTTCTAGTTTAAGTAAAGAGGGTATAGTCGGTTTGCCCTCTCGGCGTAATACCAGGGTATCTTTTATTCTCTGTATCAGTTTGGGATTTTCCGGTTCAACCCGCAGGGCAAAAGCCAGATTATCCTCTGTGTATTCGTGGGCACAATAAACCAGAGTATTGTCGTCTATTTCAAGAACTTTGGCCAGTGAGTGCTGCATTTGTTCTGCTGTGCCTTCAAATAACCGTCCACAGCCACCGGCAAATAGCGTATCACCTATAAACAGACTCTCAGGTCCGTTATTTTGACTTAAATAGGCAATATGCCCCCGTGTATGACCGGGTACATCTAATATCCTGAATGATAATCCCATAGAATTCAGTGATACAGTTTCTGTTTCATCAAGTTTATGGGTGATTGCCGGAATATTTTCTGTAGCAGGACCATAAACCGGAACGGGGTACTGTTCCAGAATCTCTTTTACTCCACCGGTATGATCGCCATGATGATGAGTAATGAATATGGCTTCAGGCTGACAATTCAATGCTTTAATTGCCTGGAGTACCGGGTAAGCTTCACCGGGATCGACAATAATAATCCGTCGTTGCGATATTTTTTCTGGATCGTTTCCGGGTAAAGCGTGAATAAACCAGATATAATTATCATCAAATGCTGGAATGCAGGTAACTTTTAAAGGATTCATGGTTTTTAATTATGACACAAATATACCATTAAAATGAATAATACCGGGAATATATTTTCACCTTTCAAGCAAAAACATCCTCACCATCAGCATAAGCCCTGTTTGTTTAATGAGCCCTGGCAGATGGTTAAACAGTGGTATGCAACGGATTTGGGGCAGGCTTTTTTAAAGAGTGAAAAACAATATCTCAATGCTTTACTGGAACAGGTATTTGGTTATAATTTACTGCAGCTGGGCTCACTGGATGAGAATGATTTATGCTCAAGCTCCAGAACTTCCTTTCAATATGTCAGTGAATCTGCCAGCAATTTAAATCGGACGGCTGAACAAACTGATTTGCTGCTTGAATTTGCTAATCTGGGCATACAGAATCATTCTATAGATGCGGTTGTTTTACCTCATACGCTGGAATTTGAGCAATATCCGCATCAAATCCTGAGGGAGGTGGAACGAGTGCTTGTGGCAGAAGGCAAAGCGATAATACTCTGCTTTAATCCATTCAGTCTCTGGGGATTCTGGCATAAATACTGGGAAATCAGAAACCGGATTGCCGGTAAGGAGTACAGAGAGAAAGTTCCCCTGCCATCCTGTGGACATCTATTAAGTCAGAAACGCTTGCGTGACTGGTTAAAACTACTGGGTTTTGATATACAATTAGTCAGTGAATATTTTTACCGGCCTCCGATAAAGAATGCCGCATTACTTCAGAAACTGGAATTTATGGAGCACGCAGGCAAAACATCCCGATTATTACCAGCCGGAGGGTATTTAATGGTCGCAACAAAACGAGTGTCCACATTAACGCCCATTCCGGAAAAATGGAAATTTACCAAAGCCATAATCGGTACCAGCACCATTGAGCCTGCAGGCTTCAAGGATTTGCGTATCACCGGTGTAGAACGCCGGAAAAAGACTAAAGACTAAAGACTAAAGACTAAAGACTAAAGACTAAAGACTAAAGACTAAAGACTAAAGACTAAAGACTAAAGACTAAAGACTAAAGACTAAAGACTAAAGACTAAAGACTAAAGACTAAATGGATAATAAAGTTTATATATATACTGATGGTGCCTGTAAAGGTAATCCCGGACCGGGAGGCTGGGGAGCCTTAATGAAATATAAAGACACCATTAAGGAATACTGTGGAGGTGAAAATGAAACCACCAATAATCGTATGGAAATGACGGCTGCTATTGAAGCTTTGTCCCTGTTAAAACGACCCTGTGAAGTGGTGTTAATCACTGACTCCCAGTATTTAAGAAAAGGGATCACAGAGTGGATAGAGAACTGGAAAAAGAGGGGCTGGAAGACGGCCAGAAAAAAGCCGGTAAAAAATGCAGATCTGTGGAAGCAGCTGGATAAACTGGCACAAAAACATCAAATTACCTGGAACTGGGTAAAAGGCCATTCCGGTCATTATGAAAATGAACGGGCGGATGAACTGGCCAATAAAGGAATAGAGAAAATATGAGACAAATTGTTCTTGATACAGAAACCACCGGTCTGGAACCATCTGCAGGGCATCGTATTATTGAAATAGGCTGTGTTGAACTGGTGGATCGGAAACTGACAGGCAATACCTATCATCAATATATTAATCCACAGCGTATTGTGGACGACGGTGCCATTGAAGTACATGGTATTAGCAATGAATATTTGTCTGATAAACCCTGTTTTTCAGATATATATGATGATTTTTTAAATTTTGTCAAAGACTCTGAGCTGGTTATTCATAACGCACCTTTTGATGTGGGGTTTATCAATCATGAATTTTCCCTGCTGGCGAAACAAACACAGCACTCCAGCAACAAAATTGAACAATATTGTGCTATTCTTGATACCCTGAAAATGGCTCGGAATTTGCATCCCGGCCAGAAAAATACCCTGGATGCTTTGTGTAAGCGATACTATATTGATAATAGTAATCGTGAGCTGCACGGTGCTTTGCTGGATTCTGAGATTCTGGCTGAAGTTTATCTGGCAATGACCGGGGGACAGACTCGATTGATCCTGAGTGATTCTGACGGCAGCGGTGAGCGGGAAAAAATTAACAGGTTGTCTGATAGTAGAAAACCATTAAAAGTGCTTAGAGCATCTGAGACCGAACTATTAGCTCATGAGCAATATCTGGAGATGCTGGATAAAAAATCCGCTGGCGAGGCTTTATGGCGGAAATTATAAAATTATGGCATTTTGTGCATAATTATTAACAAGTCATAAGTCATTACAGGAGCTTATGGTTTGGCATTGATTATGAGCTGCTTCATTTTAAAGGCGGCCGGGGACAGGGTTCGATCTTTATGTGTGACGATACCTAAATGCCTTTGTGCATTAAAACCGCTGACCTGTAACTGGATTAGCGATGGATCGATTAAGGTGTCTGGCAACACACTCCAGCCAAGTCCTACACTGACCATCATTTTAATGGTTTCCAGATAATTATTGGATAGTTTTTCCTGCATATCCAGATTAAAATCAGCTAAATTCTTGTCAATTAATTCTCTGGTAAAAGTACCTTTATCCGGTAAAATTACCGGATAACTACTGAGTTTTTTCAGTATCTGTTGATTAATCTGGAACCTGTTTTGATTAAAAGGTTTAGAATTTAAAATGGCATGATGTTTATTGACGGTAATACTTAAAGGATCTGACCAGATCTTTACCAGTTCCAGATTTGCTGCTGGATGATTTGGCAGGGTAATGACCGCCAGTTCAATGTCCGCTTTTTCAACCGCCTGGCAGGCCGCTTCAGATTCCATAAAATCAAGGTGCAGATCCACCTGGGGATATTCATTGACGTATTGTTTTAGGACCGGTGGCAGATAATGCAGGCCAATGTGATGACTGGTGATCATTAAAAATTCACCTGATACTATATGATCCATTTCAGCCAGTGCATTTTTGCTGTCCTTGAGTTCAGCAATCATTTTTTCAGCCCGGGGGAAAAATATTT
>JALVAL010000100.1 GCA_027011205.1 Gammaproteobacteria bacterium | reverse complement strand
TCGCTTCACTGATAGGTATTAATGCAGAAATTACTATATTCAAACGTATTTTATTCTATTTTATTAATGCCATCACTATTTTTGTCATTGCCATGGGACTCAATTCGGCAGGGATTGCTCTGAATCAAGGTGATAATAATAAAACACTAACTCGTGGTGACAATATTGAAAGAAGTGTTGAAAAACCTTTTTTTCATCAATGGTTCTGATTTGCCTCTCTGGATAATTCGTTTTTTATGTCCATCCATCCATCCATCCATTTATTGATTGATTGATTGATGCACACTATTTAGTACTCAATTGACTGGAAGTGATTTAATGGAAACATTACGCAAACCTTTTTTTTATGCCGCATTTATTGTCCTGTTCCTGGCACTGCTGATAGAACTGTCAACCGGTATAATTGATTTTGAGGTACCCGGATTGGGCATTCCATCCATTGCATTAATAGACAGCCTGCTGGTATTTGTTATCGGAATGATGTTATTAAACATTCTGATTTCACCTGCACTGGTTGGAAAAATCAGCGGTATCAGTACACTTATATTCTCCCTGGTTATTCTAATCACCTCTACCATGCTGCTGATGTACAGTCTGACCGAGTTAACAGCTATGCTGGCATTGTTATTAGCTGTACCCTTTGGAACCGCGGTTTATTTTACCTTGTTTGCCCCTTTTGCACGCGCTGAAGCGGCAATGGTACTGAGTTTATTAATACTGCTCAAAGTGGTTTTTGCTATCTTGTTAGTGATGTCAAACCCACGATTTCTGGAAAATAAAGGCCTGGTTTTCTTAATTTTTACTGTGCTGCTGGTCAATATTCTGGTGGGGTTTCTGCATGGCTTCCCCCCCGGTTTTCTGGTCAGTATTACAGATGCACTGGCGGCTATTATTGTGGCACTGACAGGTTTAATATGGTCATTAAATTTACTGATACGTTCATTGCCTGCGATATTAAAAATCTTTTAAATTCCAGCGCATAACTATGACTGCTAAAACCCATTGCCAAATCGGATGAGTGATTTATCGGGTTTACCCGACTACGAAATCGGCATGGGCAGCTAAATGAATAACGGTATAAAATCGTGCTTCTGCTCTAACAGTTATGGCTTTATCCTAATTAAATCAGTTGCCCTTACAGCTAACCTGGCAATCTTTTTGTAACACCATAACTACCGGCTGATCAACAGAAACGGACTCCAGTAATAGGGATGTTGATAGTTCGCTTTAGTGCGCAGTGCCCTGATCGCTGTGCGTGCAGCGGCTGCCGGTGACTGCTGTTCAACTGCGGCATAAAATGCCTGCATCCATTGCGCCGTGGCCTGATCGTCAATCTTCCAGGCTGAAAGCAGCAAAGAATCTGCACCGGCAAAAATCAGGCCGCGCATCATGCCGATCACCTCATTAGCATGTGTCGCCTGGACATTACCCGTTTCGCAGGCACTTAATACCACCAGTCTGGCATCATCTAGTGGCAGACCATACATTTCCGCAGCAGTTAATTTCCCGTCATCACCCTTGCCTGCTTTTAAATGAAGATAGGATAACAGAGGCTCAACACTTATAAAGCTGCCATGCACGGCAAGATGCACCAGACCTTTCCTCGCTATCCACGTCTTAACATCAGCCTCCATTGGCAGAGCATCAGTAATAAAACGACCTGAATAGCGTTCTCCAATGGCACGCACTTCTGCGGGCGCATACTGCAGTGAGGGATCGGCAATTGCTAACATCTCGGGTTTCATCAACTGTCCAGCAGATGCTAGTGACATTAATACCGTAGCACTGGGTGCATAACTAATCTGGTACTTTTCACCCAAATAGTACCCCCCGCGTTTTATCTGCAAAGCCTGAAATGGCAGGTAATGCAGATCTTCATGCGCAACAAAAACCAGATGATCGGATTTGATCCATTGCAATACCGGCGAGATAAGATAGAGATATAATTCATGAGCAGTTTTATCGTCATAGGCCCGTTTAGGGTCGACAAGACTTTTTCGCATTCGCTCTATTTTATCTTTTAATACTGAACGCGGTAGAAATACCGAACGAACATGCATTGAGTCCGGGCCAATGTGCCAAATCAACAGCTGACTTTCCAATGACAAATATGCGATCATTTCACTGTGGTCGTGAGCCAGAGTTTTTTGCAGTATTTTTAGTTTAACAGGCTCTGAACTGATCAGATGCGCCAATTTCGGTGTATCTTTAGCCATGCGGTTGAGAATTGCATGGTAATTTTTCTGTCGCTGGTCAAGTGTCGCTTCCAGTGCCGAAACATTTATGGCGGATTTAGTCTTAGCTTCACCAACTAGAGTAACGCCCCGTTCGGTATTTTTTTTGTTAATTTTACTGACAGGAAGTAACTGGCAGCTTGCAGCTGCCCGCTTTCCGCTTCGAGCAGTAAAAAGACAGGCCTGCAGCTGGGCAATTTCACCTCGAAGCTGCACTATATTTGCATACAGCGAGCGCTCTTTTGAAGAAGACAGAGTGATATTCCTGGTCACGATCAAGTCCGACATAACCCGTGATCGTGACCGTTCCATGAGTTCGAAGGCTTCTCGGTTACGATGTCGATCAAGCAGATTCAACATGGCTGTGTAATAGAATTCCACCTTATCCTCGACATAGCTGCCGCGTGTGCGTTCATCGTAGAGAAAGCTTCGGTCCTTTTCCAACAGCTCGACAGCACGTAAATACCATTTTAGGGCATCACTGCGTTTCCCCGCAGCTTCACTGAGCAACCCTTTGATGTATGCGCCACGGGCATCGGTCAGCGGTGGTAAACCACCCTGACTCTCAAGCCACACAAACAAGCCGGAAAGATGCGGATTTTTCCCTGCCGTAAATTGCTGACTGACTGCCACATCAGTAGCCTTGAGCGGAGCAAAGATATTGCTCTTTAGCACCAGCAAATGCATACGCTGCTGTGCCAGGATCAATTGCCTGCGGATCTCCAGGCGCCGAATAAAGCCTTGCGTCTGCTCAGCAAGACCGTTCCATCCCAATCGGCTTGCCACCTCATAAGCGGATGTGTAATCCCGACGGGCAAGTTTAAGCGCATCCAGGCAGGTCTTGAAATCCCGCTCATAGTCACACTTTTCAGCAAACTGCTGATAGACATCAGCACGGTCAAGATAGCCATAAAACAATTGCCTGTCATCCTTAACAGCCGCTTTAACTGCAAATGCGCGATTCATGGAATCAGCTGCGCCGACATAATCGCCCTGGGCAATTTGAACCTGTGCCAACATATCCCACACATCAAAGATATTAACCGGATCATTGCTTTGTTGTGCCAATGGCAAGGCCTGTCGAACCAGTTCAATTACTGAGCCCGGGGTCTGCTTGCCGTAAAGAAGGCTTCTGGCATTACCCAGCAAAGCCTTACATGCTACTGTGTATGATCCCGCTGTGCGAGCTTTGCGTGCCGCCTGTTGGTAACTCAGTATGGCTGAATCCCAATCCTTGAGATAGCGACGACTATCTCCCAACTTCAACAGCGAGTAGGCCATATCTTTTTGCGCGCCACTGAGTCTGAATAATTTAATACTTTGTTCCAGTTCAGTGCTTGCCTGTACCAGCTCATTACGCAGAGACTGCTGGTCTGAAGTACGACGAAAGTAATCAATATAGCGCTCAATACGCGCAATGGCTTTTTCCTGAAGGAGCTGAGCATGATTATTGTCTGCCTGAAGCCCCGATGGCAGCAACAACAG
>JALVAL010000099.1 GCA_027011205.1 Gammaproteobacteria bacterium | reverse complement strand
TTTTAAGAGTGGGCCTTGGGCCCATTTTTTATTTGTAGCATAAAATTTTGCGACTGGTCTAATGTCTATTAAAACCCAACAACTTGATAAACTGCTGGAACCTGTAGTCAGTTCTATGGGCTATGAATTTGTGGGGCTGGAATATATTTCTCAGGGCAGTCATTCTATTTTACGGATTTATATTGATTCTGAAAAAGGGATCAGTGTTGATGATTGTGCTGATGTCAGTTATCAATTAAGCGGGCTTCTGGATGTAGAAGATCCCATCAGTAATGAATATACGCTGGAAGTCTCTTCACCCGGACTGAATCGTCCGTTGTTTAAGATAGAGCAATATGAACGTTTTACTGGTGAGGATGTTAAGTTTAGAACCTTACATCCACAACTTGAAAATGGACAGCGAAAATTCAAAGGAACTATTGAGTCAGTAGAAGGCAGTAATATTGTTTTTCTAATTGAAGGGGACAGATTAAGCGTGCCTTTTGCCGATATTGACAAGGCTAATATAATTGCAAAGTTTTAGGGGTTATTGATCTTTCCCCAATCACTGAGCAGTCATCAAAAATTTATTATTATCTCCGGCTCAATGTGTCGGAACTGTTAGGACAAAAGTATGAGTAAAGAAATTCTCCTGGTTGTTGATGCTGTTTCACATGAACGTGGTATTGAAAAAGAAGTCATTTTTGAAGCTCTGGAATACGCACTGGCTTCTGCATCCAGGAAAAAGTCTGGTAAAGACATTGAAGTCAGAGTTTCCATTGACAGAACGACTGGAGAATATGAAACATTCCGTCGCTGGCTTGTACTGGATGATGAAATAGATCCATTTGAATTTTATGACAAGCAGGTACTGCTGTCGAGAGTTAAAGATCAGCACCCTGACATCAAACCGGGTGAGTTTATAGAAGAACCGATAGAATCGGTTGAATTTGGCCGTATTGCTGCTCAGACTGCAAAACAGGTTATCGTACAAAAAGTTCGTGAAGCAGAACGTAAAAAAGTGGTTGATGAATATCATGAACGTATTGGTGAGATGCTGTCTGGTACCGTCAAACGTATTGAACGTGGTAATGTTATTGCCGATATTGGTAATAATATTGATGTAATTATCAAACGCGAAGACATGATCCCCCGTGAACCGGTACGAAACGGTGATCGAATTCGTGGTTATCTATATGAAGTTAAATCTCAGAATCGCGGCCCTCAATTAAGCCTGAGTAGAGTATCTCCAAAGTTTCTTATTGAACTGTTTACTATTGAAGTACCTGAAATTGGTGAAGGGCTGATTGAAATTCATGGTGCCGCACGGGATCCCGGATTACGCGCCAAAATTGCCGTAGAAGCTCATGAAGAACGTATTGACCCAGTGGGAGCCTGCGTAGGTATGCGTGGTTCACGAGTCCAGGTTATTTCCAATGAACTGGCAGGAGAACGGGTTGATATTATTTTGTGGGATGAAAATCCGGCGCAATTTGTCATTAATGCCATGTCTCCAGCTGAAGTCCAGTCTATTGTGGTTGATGAAGACAAGCATTCAATGGATATAGCGGTGGAAGATGCACAATTATCCCTGGCTATTGGTCGAAATGGACAAAACATTAAACTGGCATCCCAGCTCACTGGCTGGGAGTTAAATGTTATGACCATCGACGAAGCCGAAAACAAGAATGAAGAAGAAGCCCAGAAGGTTCTGGATAAACTGGTTGAAAATCTGAATATTGATGAAGATCTCGGTATTTTACTATTAAACGAAGGTTTTACCTCTCTGGAGGAAGTGGCTTATGTCCCCCTTCAGGAGATGCTGGATATTGAAGAGCTGGATGAAGATACGGTACTGGCCTTAAGAGAACGAGCCAAGAATGTGTTATTAACACAGGCAATACGTGATGAAGAACAGTTAAGTGATGCTGAACCGGCTACGGATCTTCTGAAAATGGATGGCATGGATGAAACCACGGCGCATAAACTGGCATCCAGAAATATAATTTCCATGGAAGATTTAGCTGAACAGTCCGTTGATGAATTGCTTGATATTGATGGTATTGATGAGGTAAAAGCAGCTGAACTGATTATGACGGCACGAGCGCCATGGTTTGCTGAAGAAGAAGGGAAAAATGAAGAGCCGACAGAAGATAAGCAATCAGATGATGATAAGCAATAAGCGGTTGGGCGAGGAGAAATATTATGTCAGAAACTAAAGTAAAAGATTTTGCCGACACTGTCGGTACGCCCGTTGAACGTCTTATAGAACAGATGCAAGGTGCCGGAATAAAAGTTGCAGGACCTGAGTCAGCTGTTTCAGAAGATGAAAAGCAGCAATTACTGGCTTTTTTACGAAATAAGCATGGGGCAGGAAAAGCCACACTCAATAAAATTACCCTGAAGCGAAAAACCACTACCGAACTGAGTACTGCCTCAAGCTCTAAAAAAAGCGGCAAAAAAGTAAAAGTCGAAGTGCGTAAAAAGCGAACTTATGTCAAACGTAGTGTAGTAGAAGATGAACAACCGCTTTCTTCTGATGAAGAACTACTGGAAACCCAGCGTCTGGAAGCTGAAAAAGAACAGCAGGAAAATGCTCGACTAGAAGCTGAAGCCGCTCAAAAGGCTCAACAGGCAGCAAAAGAAGCTGAAGATGCGCTTAAAAAGCAACAGGAAAGTGCTGCACAGGAAACTTCTAAGGCAGAAGCAACTACTACTAAATCTTCGGAACAGCAGGATATTGAAGAACGAGCCAGAAGGCAGACTAAGCCTATTCTAAAAGAAGCACCAAGAGCCACTCCTGCAAGAAGTGCTCCTGATAAAAACAAAGCCGTTAAAAAGACAGCTGTTAAACAGACAACCGTTAAACAGAGACATCCTGATAAACCAAAATTCTCAGAAAATGCCAAAAAAGGCAGTAAGTCAGCTGGAAAGTCCCGTAAGGGTAAGCTGACTGCAGCAGAGCAGAAGGGCAGTAAAGGACAACGTTTTAAGAAAAAGAAATCGGCTTCCCTGAATATTGAAACCAAACATGTATTTGAGATGCCAACTGAGAAAAAAGTAATTGAAGTCTCTATACCTGAAACCATAAAAGTAGGTGACCTGGCACAAAAAATGTCAGTTAAAGCCGGTGAAGTCATTAAAATTATGATGAATATGGGTAGTATGGTAACCATTAATCAGATGCTCGATCAGGAAACCGCTTCAATTGTTATTGAAGAAATGGGACATGTTGCTGTACCTATGAAGAGCGAACAGATTGAAGATAATCTGATGGAATCCCACAATGAAGGAGAACAATCACCCAGAGCTCCTGTCGTCACCATTATGGGTCATGTTGACCATGGTAAGACCTCTTTGCTGGATTTTATTCGAGAGTCCAAGGTAGCCGATAGTGAAGCCGGTGGTATTACTCAGCATATTGGTGCTTATCATGTGGAAACAGGCAAGGGCATGATTACCTTCCTGGATACTCCAGGACACGCCGCTTTTACGGCTATGCGTTCACGTGGAGCCAATGCTACCGATATTGTTATCGTGGTAGTTGCAGCCGATGATGGGGTTATGCCGCAAACCAAGGAAGCTATACATCATGCAAAAGCGGCTGAAGTGCCAATTATTATAGCTATTAATAAAATTGATAAGGAAGCTTCTGATCCGGAGCGGGTAAAAAATGAACTGTCAGCACTGGATGTAATCCCGGAAGAATGGGGTGGTGACGTGATGTTTATGCAGGTTTCAGCTAAAACTGGACAGGGTGTGGATGAATTACTGGATGCCATTTCTGTCACTGCGGAAATTATGGAGCTGACTGCCATCCCTGATGGCCCGGCCAAGGGTGTGGTTATCGAATCTCGTCTGGATAAAGGACGAGGTGTGGTTGCTACCATTCTGGTTCAGGATGGCCTGATGAAAAAAGGCGATATTATTATTGCCGGACAGGATTATGGCCGTATACGGGCCATGATTGACGAAAATGGTAACTCTATTAAAGAGGCCGGCCCTTCAATTCCCGTGGAAATACTGGGCCTTTCCGGTACACCTACGGCCGGTGCGGAAGTGCTGGTGGTTAAAGATGAACGCAAGGCTCGTGAAGTGGCCCTGTTCCGTCAGGGTAAATACCGTGATGTGAAGTTGGCCCGCCAACAGGCGGCCAAGCTGGAAAATATGTTTACTCAGATGGAAAGTGGCGATGTTAAAACCATTAATATTGTACTCAAAGCTGATGTTCAGGGTTCTGTAGAAGCTATTTCAGAATCATTACAGAAACTGTCTACCGATGAAGTAAAAGTACATATTGTTGCTGATGGTGTGGGTGGGATTAATGGTTCTGATGCTCAGTTAGCGCTGGCGTCCGGGGCTATTATTATAGGCTTTAACGTACGTGCTGATGCGACGGCTAAAAAACTGATAGAAAGCGAAGCTATTGACCTGCACTATTACAGTATTATTTATGATCTGCTGGATGATGTGAAATCTGCCATGACCGGTATGCTGTCACCTGAGTTTAAGGAACAAATTATCGGTCTGGCTGAAGTGCGTGATGTATTCCGTTCTCCCAAGCTAGGCGCAATTGCCGGTTGTATGGTTGTTGATGGTATTGTTAAACGCAATAACCCGATTCGTATTCTACGCGACAATGTGGTTATTTATGAAGGTGAACTGGAATCACTGCGTCGCTTTAAGGATGATGTCCAGGAAGTTAAAAACGGCATGGAATGCGGTATCGGTGTCAAAAATTATAATGATGTCAAAGCCGGTGATCAGATTGAGGTTTATGAACGTGTCCAGGTTAAAAGGACGCTGTAACTATGGCGGATAATCAGAATCGCAGTCGTCGGGTAGGTGAATTGATTCAGCGTGAGCTGGCAACCATGCTGACCAGGGATGTTAAGGATCCCCGCCTTTCCATGGTGTCTATTACTGCCGTTGATGTTACCCGTGATTTAGGTCTGGCGCGGGTTTACTATACTGTTATTAATGTTCAGGACGATTCGGATAATCTGGAAAAAGTTCGTCAGGGTCTGGCTAAAGCCAATGGTTTTTTACGCCATGAGCTGGGTCAGCATATTCAATTGCGAATCGTTCCTAAACTGGAATTTCGTTATGATGAATCCATTGTTCATGGTGCAAAACTGACTCAATTAATAGACAGTGTTATAGAAGACGATATAAAGCGTCATAATGATGATGAATAAGTATTTATCTATTTAACGAATATGGCACGCAAAAAAAAAGGGCGTCCAGTCAATGGCATTCTGGTTCTTGACAAGCCTGCAGGCATTACCTCTAACCGGGCACTACAAAAAGTAAAACGGCTTTTTGAGGCTCAAAAAGCCGGACATACCGGTAGTCTTGATCCTCTGGCAACCGGGGTTCTGCCAATTTGCCTGGGTGAAGCCACTAAACTTTCCCACTATCTGCTTGATGCCAGGAAACGTTATCGTGCCCGGTGTATTCTGGGTATTACCACCACCACAGGCGATTCTGAAGGGGACGTTTTAGAACAATCGGACATTCCTGAATTTGATAAATCACGCCTAATATCACTGCTTGAAAATTTTAAAGGCAGCCAGTCTCAAACCCCGCCAATGTACTCCGCGCTAAAGCATAATGGACGACCATTATATGAATATGCAAGAAAGGGGATAGAAATTGAAAGAAAATCGCGCCAGATCACTATCTTTGAATTGAACCTGCTGAACTATCACTGGCAGACGGATGCTCAGTCGGGTCAGGCTTTTATTGAAATTGAAGTCTTATGTTCAAAAGGAACCTATATCCGTTCACTTTGTGAAGATATTGGCAGTGCTTTAGGCTGCGGTGCGCATATTTCGGTATTGCGGCGTCTTGAGGCTGAGCCCTTTATACTGTCACAGGCTGTAACTCTTGAACAACTCGAAGCACAAGCTGATTTTTATGCTCGTGAACAGTTGTTACAGGATACCGATGCGGCTATTCACAGCTTTTCGCGTATTGACTTAAATGACAGTGAAAAAGATCTGATTGCACATGGGCACAGCATAGCCTGTAATGCTTTTGAACAGGCTGTTGAGACGCATATTAACTACCGCTTATATTTTAATAACACTTTGATCGCACTGGCGATTTTAGATGAAAATAAAAATTTAAAGCCCAAACGTCTGTTATTTTTATAAAAGCCTTTTTTTATGATTATAAACCGCTATATTGCTTGTTTAAAGTCAGATGAGCAGGTAAAATACGCAGCTTCACAGGATTGTAAAATCTCTGCGCACAAGCTGAGTCTGCAATCCAGTCCGGCAACACCTCTATAGTTGAGTTGCACCGGTTTTAACTTCCTGTTTTATTTTCGGGTTTTAAAAACCTGTTAACAGAAGTTATTTCTGGTACTTTAATTTTTTAGGAGTAATACATGATATCCACACAACAAAAAAGCGAAATAATCAAGGACCACAGCCGTGGTACGAATGATACCGGTTCCCCTGAAGTTCAGGTTGCCTTATTAACCGCAAAGATTATTGATTTGACAGAACATTTCAAAGAACACAATCATGACTATCATTCTCGTCAGGGCCTGTTAAGAATGGTCAGCAAACGTCGTAAAATGCTTGATTATCTAAAAAGAAAAGATGTTGAACGTTATCGTGCACTGATTACCAGGCTGGGTCTGCGTAAATAATAAATTTCAAAACTCTTCAAACTGTCTGCATCAACATCTAAGTGGTCACCCTCTGGTGCAGATGGTTTGAGGTTCTTAATAGTAGCCGAATATAACGGAGCAAATTAGCGTGACACCAATTAAAAGAACCTTCCAGTACGGACAAGACACCGTCACCCTTGAAACAGGCGAGATAGCTCGTCAGGCATCTGGTGCCGTTATGGTCAATATGGGTGGTACGACAGTTTTTGTAACTGCAGTTGCCAGAAAAGAAGCCAAACCCGGTACAGATTTTTTTCCAATGACTATCAACTATCAGGAAAAAGCCTATGCAGCCGGTAAAATTCCCGGTGGATTTTTTAAGCGTGAAGGTCGTCCTACTGAAAATGAAACGCTGGTCGCCCGCTTAATTGACCGTCCCTTACGTCCTTTATTTCCTAAAGGTTACCATAACGAAGTTCAGGTTATTTGTACGGTTGTTTCTCTCAACCCGGAAATAGATCCTGATATTCCTGCAATGATTGGTGCTTCTGCAGCATTAAGCCTGGCTGATGTCCCTTTTAACGGACCCATCGGCTGTTGTCGAGTGGGTTATAGCGATGGTGGATACCAGTTGAATCCAACGCGTGAGCAATTAGATGAATCAGAACTGGATCTAGTCGTTGCGGGTACTTCTTCTGCAGTATTAATGGTTGAATCTGAAGCAGATGAGCTGCCTGAAAATGTTATGCTGGGTGCTGTTATGTTCGGTCATGAGCAGCTGCAAACAGTCATTAACGAAATTAACGAATTTACTAAAGAAGTCGGCGTCAGCAAAACACAATGGAATGCCGCAGAAGTTGATCAGGACCTGGTCAGTGCAGTGGCTGGCGAGTGTGAAGCCGATGTGGTCGCAAGCTATCAGATCAGTGACAAACTGGAACGCTTAAACAAGCTGGATGATATTCGCAATGCATTGATTGAGAAGTTCACTTCTGCAGAAGATGCAAAATGGGATGCCGCTGATTTATCCGGTGCTTTTTCCAAACTGGAAAAGAAAGTGGTTCGGGGCAGTATTATTGCCGGTAATCCACGTATTGATGGTCGTGATACTAAAACGGTTCGTCCCTTACATATCCGTACCGGTGTACTTGAGCGTACTCATGGTTCAGCACTGTTTACCCGTGGCGAAACTCAGGCTTTAGTTGTAACAACACTGGGTACTGCCCGGGATGCACAAATTATTGATGCTCTGGAAGGCAGCTATAAAGATTCCTTTATGCTGCATTATAATTTTCCTCCCTATAGTGTGGGTGAAACCGGTATGGTGGGTTCTCCCAAACGCCGCGAAATAGGCCATGGTCGTCTTGCTAAACGTGGTGTTGCGGCTGTTATGCCGACTGTGGAAGAATTTCCTTATACTATTCGGGTAGTTTCTGAAATTACAGAATCCAATGGTTCCAGTTCCATGGCTTCTGTTTGTGGTACCAGCCTGTCCTTAATGGATGCCGGAGTGCCCATTTCTACTCCGGTTGCGGGTATTGCAATGGGTCTGATTAAAGAAGATGATAACTTTGCCATATTGACGGATATTCTGGGTGACGAAGATCATCTGGGCGATATGGACTTTAAGGTAGCCGGTACAGAAAACGGTGTTAATGCCCTGCAAATGGACATTAAGATTGAAGGTATTACTAAAGAAATTATGGAAATTGCTCTGGCCCAGGCCAAAGATGCACGGATGAATATCCTGGAGCAGATGAATGCAGTTATTTCTTCACCGAATACCGATATGTCGGATTTTGCACCGCGTATTCTGACCATTCAGATTAACCCGGAAAAAATCCGTGATGTCATTGGCAAGGGCGGCTCAACCATTAAAGCTCTGACGGAAGAAACGGGTGCTAATATTGATATTGATGACGCTGGTGTTGTTAAAATATCGTCTGTTGATAATGCCGCTGCACAGGAATGTAAACGTCGAATTGAAGAAATTACTGCTGACGTTGAAGTGGGTAAGATCTACCATGGGCGTGTTACCAAGATCATGGACTTTGGTGCTTTTGTTACCATTATTCCAGGAAAAGATGGTCTGGTTCACATATCTCAAATCTGTGAAGAACGGGTTAATAATGTCACAGACAAACTGTCTGAAGGCGAGTTTGTGGATGTTAAGGTTCTGGAAATTGACAAGCAGGGTCGTATTCGTTTGAGTATGAAAGCTATTGCTGTTGATGAAGCAGCTGCGGCGGCGACTGTGGAAAATGACAGCGCTGACGAACAGTAATAATACCAGCAGTTAGTTTGCGATTCTGCCGATGACAGAATTGCAAACACATCTTAATCAGCCTGATTGGTTTTTCTGATAATCCTTTAACTTAAAACAAACGGTAACTATTAGTTCAAGGCACAATAGCTTCGCTACCTCAAGGAGGCGCACGGAAAATGTGGGCATATGCAAATATGTGACCACTTCCAGTACCCCTTGAAAGTAGAGTACGAAAATAACGCACTCTCTTATTAACAAGGGCTGGGTAAAAGGTGTATACGCTAAGTAGTTACTGCAAACTACCATCAATTCATATATGTAAGTATTCACTTACAGGCTTTTTTTCAAATTTACGCTACAATTGTTTATAATCATTGTATTTCTAATGTATTCTGGTAAACCATTTCATTTAAACTGATTTTATTTTTAGGCATAATAATACCAACATGAGTGTTATTAAAGGGTATACAATTCAGGGAATTCTGGCCAAAGGCGGCATGGCAACTATTTATATTGCCCAGCAGGAATCTTTAAAGCGTCAGGTGGCATTAAAAATACTGAATCCAAAACTGGATACTATTATTCTGGATCATTTTCTGGATGAAAGTCGTATTATTGCTTCTCTTAAGCATCCCAATATTATTCCCGTCTATGATGTCGGCAGAGTAGGAATTCACTTTTATCACGCCATGGAATATCTGGAAGGCGGCGATCTTGAAACCCGTATGAGTCAGCATCAGATTGATACCCATACTGCGCTTGAAATCATACTTGAATTATCAGAGGCACTTTATCTTGTGCATAGTAAAGGCATTATTCATGGTGATATAAAACCGGCCAATATTGTCTTTCGCTCAGATGACTGTCCGGTATTAACAGACTTTGGAATTTCCAGGCGCACAGATAGTGTCAGTTCAAATGACAATTCTGAAGAAATTTTGACCAGTCCAAGTTATGCCAGTCCGGAACTTATACAGGGGCATAATTTTGATCATCGAACCGATATATACAGTCTGGGAATGATGCTGTATGAAATGCTGGTTGGGGAGAAACCTTATAAGGGTGAAACAAAACTTGAAATGATTGCCAATAGTATTCAGGAACCCGTCCCTGAACTGCCTGCGGATTTGAAACCCCTGCAGCCTCTGGTTGATCATATGCTGGCAAAAGACCTGGATGAACGTATTGCTGATGGAAGAATGATCAGTCGTTATATTAAAAAATACCTGCGGGATCATCCAAGAGTGACCCAGTCCGCTCAAAAACTGGTTGATGATTCTGCTTTTACCAGTGATGTGGTTTTAGAATATGAATCAGAAATGAACCCCAGCTTAAAAAAGACTTCATCAAAAGTCCTGATCCCACTTCTTATTGTATTATTTTCTGCAGCAGTAGCTGCGTCTCTATGGTTTTTTATAATCTGATTTTTTATTCAGGTTGTGGATAATTTGTACTATTATTACTATATATTTGATTCTTTTCAGGTTTAACATTGTCTAAAGGACAGTAATAATATAAATGAAATCCATTGCTGGATATGACATTGCCAAACTGCTTGCAAAAGGAGGTATGGCTGCAATCTATATTGCAGAACAACGCTCCTTGCAACGTCAGGTTGTGCTCAAATTTCTAAATCCTAAACTTGATGAATCAATTCGTAAACGCTTTATAGATGAAGGGCGAATTATCGCCTCACTTGAACATCCTAACATTATTACTGTTTATGATGTCGTGAGTACTGAGAAGTATGATTTTATTGCCATGGAGTATTTAGAAGGAGGTGATCTGGATCGTGCTCTGAGTAAGGGAATAGATATCTTTCAGGCACTGGATATACTCAGTAAAATTGCAGCGGCACTGCATGTCGTACATAAACAGGGTATCATTCATGGTGATATTAAACCCGGAAATATTATTTTTAGAAAAAATGGCTGCCCGGTACTGGTTGATTTTGGAATTTCGCATCAAAGTGAACCAAAAAAAGAAATTCACTCCTCGGGAGAAGTGTACGCCAGTCCCAGTTATGCCTCCCCTGAACTAATTCAGGGGAGGCCTTTTGACTACCGTACTGATTTATACAGTCTGGGAATCATGATGTATGAATTGCTGGTTGGAGAAAAACCTTTTCAGGGTGAGTCAGAAATTGAGACGATAGCTAAAAGTATTCAGGACCCAGTCCCTGAATTACCCTCAAAGATAAAAGAACTGCAGCCATTATTAGACAGTCTGTTAAGTAAATCCGCAGAAGACAGGCTGTCTGATGCCAAACTGGTCAGCCGATATATCGAACGTTTTTTCAAAGATAACCCGCATCTTAAAAAACAGACCAATGATACCAAACTCATTGATAGTGATGTTGTCGTTGAATATGTCTCTAAACGAAAAGCTAAAAAAAAGCATTCTTTCTTAACACCGCTGTTATTAATGCTGGTGCTGGTTGTTGTTATAGGGTTAAACAAAAATATTCTGTTTGAGCAGTTTTTTCCGTTTCAAAGTAAGACTCAGATACAGGCAGTTTTACCTGAAACGGTTAAGCAGGGGCTTGAAACAGTTACAAATAATAAATCTGATAAGCTTCAATTAGAACAGAATGACCAGCATCAGCAATTACTGGAACAAAAAAATAAGGAAATAGAACGGGTTTACCATGAACAGGAACAACAACAGAAAAAGAAAAAACTCAAACAGCAGCAAATAAATCGTAAGCGCCGGATAGCACGTTTAATTAATAAGGGTCAGAAAAGCTTAAAAGATTATAAGCTGTCCACGCCTTTAAATGATAATGCTATTTATTATTTTCAGCAGGTACTGGATATGGATCCTGAGAATAGCAGGGCAAAAAAGGGCATTAAAGATGTAGTTTATCGCTATGAATTACTGGCCAGAAGTGAGCTGGATAAATACCATTATCAAAAAGCTCAACAATACATAAGTACCGGTTTGAGTCTGGATAATGACAATAAGCGATTACAGGAATTACAGGCTGAAGCTACATTGTTAAACGAACCCAAAAGGGCCATAAATAAAGTAAAAAACTTTTTTAAAAACCTGTGAAAATCTGTACTTTATAGTCTATTATTAAAGAAAAAAGAATCTCACTCAGGAGCAAAAATGAGACTTGTTTTAAGATTTGATGGCCGGGATGTTCAGGAATTTATACTTGATAAACAGGATATTACTATTGGTCGGGCTTCAGGCAATGATATAAGCATTGATAACCTTGCCATAAGCGGACACCATGCAACAGTATATATAACGACTACAGGTCCTGAATTAGTGGATATGAACAGTACCAATGGTACCTTTGTGAATGAGAAAAAAGTACATCATCATCATTTGAAAGACGGAGATATTATTAATATTGGTAAACACCAGATTGTTTTTTTCAGAGATTCTGCTTTTGCCACTGCGGGTTCTGATAATCAGAGTGAAGCGACAGTGATGATGTCTGCTGATTTTCAACAGCAATTGCAACAAGAACTCTCCAAAAAGAAACAACCGGTTCGAACCGTCCAGCCCAGACG